>CAZYYB010000203.1:0-1962 GCA_964651515.1 uncultured Fibrobacteraceae bacterium | reverse complement strand
TTGAACGAGAGGCGTCGGGAGACGGATCGACAATGAAACACGGCAAAAAATATAACGCTACCTACCAGAAGGTAGACAAGACAAAAGAGTACCGTCTGGTGGAAGCCATCGAATTCCTGAAGGCGAACACGCAGGTAAAGTTCGACGAAACCGTCGAGGTTGCGGTAGTGCTCGGGATCGACCCGAAGAAAAGCGAGCAGGCGGTACGCGGCTCGGTGGTGCTGCCGCACGGCATCGGGAAAACCGTTCGCGTCCTTGCTTTCGCACAGGGCGAGAAGGAAGTCGAGGCACGGGAAGCCGGGGCCGACCATGTCGGCGCCGATGAGATAGCCAAGAAAATCCAGGAGGGGTGGCTGGAGTTCGATGCCGTGGTGGCGACGCCCGACATGATGAAGGTCGTCGGCCGGCTCGGAAAAGTGCTCGGTACGCGCGGGCTCATGCCCAACCCCAAAACCGGGACGGTTACCATGGAGATCGGCAAGGCGGTCAGGGATTTGAAAAAGGGAAAGGCCGATTTCAAGATTGAGAAAGCCGGTATCCTGCATGCGGCGCTCGGCAAGCTCTCCTTTGAACCGCAGAAAATCGCGGAAAATACCCGGGCGTTCATGGAGGCGGTCCACAAGGCGAGGCCGCAGACCGCCAAGGGTGTCTACGTGAAAAAGGTATACCTGACCAGCACCATGGGCCAGGGCCTGAAGATCAGCCAGGAAGATTTGAAGTAATTTCATCCGTCGCGCCCCCGGGCGCGCGGGCAGCGGTATCATTCCGTATCACTTATAGAGAGCACCAAAACGGGAAAGCCTATGTCAACTAAAGCCGAACGTACGCTTGCGATTGAAAAACTTGAAAAAGAGTTCTCCGGGGCCTCGGGCATCTACCTCGCCGACAACAATAAAATTTCCGTCGCCCAGGTAACGAAGCTTCGCGTCGCCGTGCGCAAGCAGGGCATGCGTTTCATCGTGGTCAAAAACTCCCTGGCCCAGCTTGCGGCAAAGCGGAGCGGCAAGGAGTCGATTTCCGGTTTTTTCAAGGGTCCGACCGCCGTCATCGTCGCCCCCGGCGATTCATGCGCTCCTGCCAAGATCATCAGGGATTTCCAGAAGGATAATAAAGACCTTCTCGCCGTGAAAGCGGCCTATGTCGATGGCTCGGTGTTTTCCGCCGAGCAGGTTCTGAAACTTGCCGATATTCCGAGTCGTGAGGTACTGCTCGCGCAGTTCCTCGGTTGCCTGAAGCAGCCCATGACACGGCTGGCCGGCTCGCTTGGCGGGATCATTACCAAACTGGCCGCAACGCTCGACGCGGTCAAGGACCAGAAGGCCGGCGCGACGTCGGCATCGGCATAAACGATTACGAAACAGACATCAACAGCTAAATTAACTTCCAACGGAGGTGTATGGTGGCTACTTTAACAAAAGAAGAAATTATCGATGCGATCGGCGGCATGACGGTCATCGAGTTATCCGATCTCATCAAGTTGATCGAAACCAAGTTCGACGTCAAAGCGGCGGCACCCGTTGCCGCAGCGGCGGCACCGGCGGGAGCGGCTGCCGCTCCGGTCGAGGAACAGACGCAGTTCGACGTCATCCTCAAGGCTGCCGGTGAAAAGAAGATCAACGTCATTAAGGTCGTTCGCTCGGTTACCGCACTTGGTCTCAAGGAAGCCAAGGATCTCGTCGAAGGTGCCCCCAAAGCGGTAAAAGAGGGTGTAACCAAGGAAGAAGCCGAGAAGATCAAGAAGGAACTTGAGGAAAACGGAGCGCAGGTCGAAATCAAGTAGAACCCGTTCCTGAGGCGTAGCGACAATTACGCAATTCTCATCTCGCACAAGTGCTCTTCAATTGTGACACGGAACTCCGTGAATCCGGATCTCCGTGTCGTTTATTTATTTGGTTCAATCTGACAGCATGCGATCATACCAAAGGGGTTGTTTGAATGGTAGAGCGAAAGAGCTATTCTCGG
>CAZYYB010000202.1:0-1964 GCA_964651515.1 uncultured Fibrobacteraceae bacterium | reverse complement strand
AGGGTTACTGCAATGAGGTGCCGATTACGCATTGTTCGTCTCCTTGAGCCGTGTCCTTTGCTTTCCGCTCGGTGTAATAGTCCCGCAGGAACTGCCGGTAATCGGTATAATCGCAGGTGCTCACCGGTTTTTACCGGTCCATACCATCAAATTACCGCTTTCCGGGAGAAAAAGCAATACCCCGGATGCATTTTCTGTTCTGCGTTTACGAACACTCATACGTCAATCTATTGGCGGGCGTTGGAGGGGGCGAGCGGCAAACGCGAAACGCGGCTCCGACCAGGGGGAACCCGCGAAGCGAGGTTTCCCCACCTTGGTAGCTTTATATTTTTCTTTGCCTTCTTCATCACTCATCCTTCACCCTCTTTTAACAAAACTATTGACATTTCTCCCGGAAAACAGCATATTTAAGATGAAGCTCTAAGGTTCATCCGGCTCCGAATCCTTTGTGCGGACCCTCCATCTGCGGTTAATCACGCGATAAATCCGGCGGTACCGAATAGATTCATGACGTCATTTCCGGTGCATTCCCGCGTGGATATATAGTTTTTTCTACCGCTCCCGGAGCCGCACATTTAAAGAACGAAAGCCTCTTCGGAACTCTGCACCGGCCAATCCGGTGAAGCACCCATAATTACATGATTAAAGGCACGAACCCAACAACATCGGTGGTCCTTCAGTAACGAATATATACCCCCACTCCTAGTGCACGGCCCCCCTTCCGGAAGCCCGGCGCACCCCAACCTTACTTTAACAAGAGGTGATTCCAGCATGAATGTAGTTGAACTCAAAGCGATGTCGATGTCCGAACTCAATGACCTTGCCGCCGGCCAGAATATCGGCGAGCATCGCAGTCTTCGCCGTCAGGAGCTGATTTTCCAGATTCTCCAGTCCCAGGCGGCGTCGAGCGGCCAGATGTTTGCCGAAGGGGTCCTTGAGATTATGCCCGACGGATTCGGTTTTCTCCGCTCCCCCTCCAACAGCTACCTGAGCGGACCGGACGACATCTACGTTTCGCCGTCGCAGATCAAGCGCTTCTACCTGAAGACCGGCGATTCGGTATCGGGTCAGGTTCGGCCGCCGAAGGATTCCGAACGCTACTTCGCCCTGCTTCGCGTTGAGATGATCAACTACGAGGATCCCGAGGAGTGTAAGAAGAAGATCAATTTCGACGACCTCGTCCCCCTGTTTCCCGATGCCCGTTTCAATCTCGAATACAATCCCAAGGACGTTGCCACGCGCATCATGAATCTCATGACGCCGATCGGCAAGGGGCAGCGCGGCCTCATCGTCGCCCCGCCCCGTACCGGAAAAACCGTGCTCCTGAAGACCATCGCCAATGCGATTCTCGCCAACCATCCGGAGGTGTTCCTCATCGTGCTCCTCATCGACGAGCGGCCCGAAGAGGTCACGGACATGCAGCGTTCGGTAAAGGCCGAGGTGATCAGTTCGACCTTCGACGAACCCGCCGAGCGTCACGTGGTGGTTGCGGAGATGGCGATCGAGCGTGCAAAGCGGCTGGTGGAGCATAACCGCGACGTGGTGATCCTGCTCGACAGTATCACCCGGCTCGCCCGCGCCCACAATACCGTGGCCCCGCACTCCGGCAGGATTCTCTCCGGCGGCGTGGATTCGCAGGCGCTCTATAAGCCCAAGCGCTTCTTCGGCGCGGCCCGTAACATCGACAACGGCGGCTCCCTCACGATCATCGCCACCGCGCTCATCGAAACCGGCAGCCGGATGGATGAGGTGATTTTCGAGGAGTTCAAGGGAACCGGCAACATGGAACTGGTCCTCGATCGGAAGATCGCCGACCGGCGCGTGTATCCGGCCATCGACCTCATGCGCTCCGGTACCCGCAAGGAGGAGCTGCTGCTCACCGAAGAGGAGCTCAACCGCATGTGGATCCTGCGGAAATTCCTCGCCACCATGACGCCGATCGAGATGATGGAATTTCTCAACGA
>CAZYYB010000201.1:0-2068 GCA_964651515.1 uncultured Fibrobacteraceae bacterium | reverse complement strand
CCAGTTCTTCGTTGGTGGATTGAAGCTCCTCCTTCGATGTTTCGAGCTCCTCGTTGGTGCTCTGCAGCTCTTCATTGGTCGACTGGAATTCCTCATTTGCGGTCTGCAACGCTTCGATGGTGTTCTGCAGGGTATCCCTGGTTACTTTCAGCTCCTGTTCCAGCAGAGCGACGGCATCGTCGCGAAGGGCCGTTCCGGAAACTTTCCCGGCCTTAAGTCCCGAGGCTTTGATTGCCGGCCCTTCCCTGAAAACGATCAGAAACAACCGCTGCATGTCACCGGGCTCAATTATCGGATGTATAGTTATATCCATGGACCTTCCGGAGCCGTCGTCATCGAAGCATACATTAATGCAAAGTACCGGTTCGGTGCCCTTCCGGGCCTGCAAAAGGGCGGGCCCGAGCCTGTAACGAAGGCCTTCCCTGGCAATGCGGAGAATGTTAAGACTCGGCTCCCCGGGCGGTATTGCGAGGTAACGGTTAATGGGCCCGTAGCAATATAGAACTTCGAATTTCTCGTTCACCAGGACCGATGGAGGAACGAAGTTTTCCAGCAGCACTTTCTCGCCGAGGGGCCGGAATCCACCTGCTGCGGCCGGGAGCGTCCTCGACTGCGGAACGGTCAACGGCCGATCTGAAAATCCCCGGTAATCGGAGCGACCGGAGGTGATACTTTTTTTCCGGTAAATTTTCCATTTGGTGTCGACGGTTGCAAATGAGGTGACAAGATCGCCGATGCTCTCGGAGGTTCCTAAAAATAAAATGCCGTTATCGGCAAGGGAGTAATGGAATACCGGCAGGATTTTTTTCTGCAGGGCCTGATCCATATAAATGAGCACGTTTCTGCAACTGATCAGGTCGAGCCGGGAGAATGGCGGGTCCTTGACAATGTCGTGAAGAGCGAAAACCACGCACTCGCGGATTTGTTTTTTAACGCGGTAGGAGGCCCCCTCCTTCGTAAAAAACCGATTCAACCGGTTTTCCGACACATCGGCGCTGATGCTTTCGGGATAGATCGCGCTTCGCCCTGCCTCGATCGCTTCCATATCGATATCCGACGCGAAAATTTGCAGGGTAAAGTTCTTTTTCTGCATTTCCATTGCTTCAATGAGCAGTATTGCCAGCGAATACGCCTCTTCTCCGGTGGAACAGCCGGGAACCCAGATCCGGAAGGGAGCATCGCGGTCTTTGTGTTCGAAGAGGCCCGGAATTACTTTCAGGGCAAGCTCTTCAAAGGCCTCCGGATCGCGGAAAAACCTGGTTACATTGATGAGGAGTTCCTTGAAAAGTGCTTCGATTTCCTTGTCGTTTTGTTCCAGATAGCGAAGAAATTCGGCAATGCGTTCCATCTGATGCAGCGCCATCCGCCTTTCGATTCCCCGCCGGATAGTGTTGTGCTTGTATAGTGAAAAATCATGACCCGTTTTCTTGCGAATAAGCAGAAGGATCTTCTGCATGGCAATCTGGAAATCAGGTGGTTTTGTCGTGGTGGCCTTTGCTCTTTCGAGGTAGGGGTGTTTGGCGTACCGGATGAGTTGCCCGGGCATGCTTTCGGCCGGTAACACGAAATCGACAATTCCCGTATCGATGGCGCTTTTCGGCATGCCGGAAAATTTCGCCTGCTCCTCCTCCTGGGCCATGGCCATCCCGCCCGCCCCTTTAATCTCCCGCATGCCCAGCGTCCCGTCGCTCCCGGTGCCGGAAAGAATGATACCGATGGAGCGCTCGGCCTGATCCTCTGCCAGGGACCGGAAGAAATAATCAATCGGCAGATTCACGCCATGGCTTTTTTCCGGCGTCACATGGTGCAGGGTATTGCCGATGATTGCGACATTGAAGTTCGGCGGCGCAAGATAAACTCTGTTCTTTTCAACCTTCATGCCGTCGGCAATCTCGGTAATTTCCATGGCAGTATATTTTTTCAGCAGGGAGCTCATGATGCTTTTATGGGTCGGATCAAGATGCTGGATGACCACGAAAGCAATGTCGCATCCGGCAGGTACATGCGAAAAGAACAGCTCAAGCGCTTCGAGACCGCCTGCCGAGGCACCGATTCCGACTACAGGGAA
>CAZYYB010000200.1:0-2099 GCA_964651515.1 uncultured Fibrobacteraceae bacterium | reverse complement strand
GGTCCCAACCAATCTCTTTTTCGGCCTGCTATGAAGACTTCCCGGCTCCTTCTGGTTGATGACGACAAAACAATTCAGTATGGGTATAAACGGTATTTTACGAATTCCGATTTTCTGGTCGCTCAGGCAACCTCGCTAAAAGAGGCGAAGGAAATCATAGCGCAGGAACGGTTCGATGCCCTCCTCCTTGATCTCCACCTCCCGGATGGCGACTCCATTGAGTGGATTCCCGAATTGAAAATTGCCTACCCTGCCATGCCGATCATCATTATCACCGGCATCAGCGACATTGCGACTGCGGTGAAGGCAATCAAGTACGGCGCCGAAAATTTTCTCATCAAGCCGGTCGTCATGGACGATCTCAGGGTGATTCTGGAGCGATGCATTCATCTTGGATCGGTCATCAAGCGCGATCAGGTCCGGGAACGTCTTAAAGCGCAAAATTCGCCCTATTTCAGCAAGAGCAAGGCAATGGCTGATATTCTGCATAAGGCTGAAATTGCCGCGAAGAGCGATACCGTGGTACTCCTCCAGGGAGAAACGGGTACTGGAAAGGGAGTGCTCGCGAAATGGATCCACGATAACAGCGATCGCAAGTCGGAAGCCTTTGTCGAGGTAAACTGCTCGAGTTTAAAAGGAGACCTTCTGCGCAGCGAGCTCTTCGGCCATGCGAAAGGCGCCTTCACCTCGGCTGTGGCGGCGAAAGAGGGGCTCGTCGAACTGGCGGATAACGGGACCCTGTTTCTTGACGAAATCGGGGACATGGGGATCGAGGTCCAGGCGCAGCTTCTCAAAACCATCGAGGAAAAATCGTTCCGCCGATTGGGAGAGACCGTGCTGCGGAAGAGCAATTTCCGGTTGCTCTGTGCTTCAAATCGCGATTTAAAGGCCGAAACCAGGGAGTTCAGGAGAGATCTCTATTTCCGGATATGCACCTTCCCGATTAAAATGCCTCCGCTACGACAACAGAAGATTGAAATAGCCGGACTCGCCGAGTACTTCCTGACGAACGCGGGCTATGCACATTTCCCCCTCGAATTCGCGGTTCAGCAGTTGCTTGCCGCCTATGCCTGGCCCGGCAATACGCGGGAATTGAAAAATGTGCTTGAACGGGCTCTCCTGCTGGCACAGGGCAAACCCCTGGCGCCCATCCACTTCCCGGACCTTTCCGTGGAGTTGTCGCATGAGGAACTGCAGGACCTCGATACGGCAGGCGATGCGCATATTCTTCAGGTTCTGGAAGAGTTAAATGGCGATAAGCGGAAAGCGGCGAAGGCACTGGGGTTGTCTATTTCTTCGCTCTATCGCAGACTTGCCCATATTATCGACCTTCAGACCGAAGCATCTTTGCCTAAGCGCGACAAGTCGTCATAGTTGCCTGGTTCTTTCAGCCTCGTACCCCACTTTCATCTTTTCAAGTGAAAAAGCCTCGCCTCAGAACCTTATAGTCGCGGAACTGTGTACATTCTGCCTCGGATGGTGGTGATGGTGTCCACGGTGATGCCGATGATGTCCACCCTTATCGGCGTAATGGCTGGTGGAAACAATCGTTACCGACGCCGCCGCTGCAACAGAGGGGGCGACACACAGAGAAGCGAAAATGATACTCACGATGATAATCAATTTCCTCATACTTTATCTCCTTTAATACTCATTTATAGGAATACGGGTAACCTCAGCCGAATATGGACTCATTTTCGGTAAGAGTTTATGATTAGCTGCGGGTTTATTGTGAACGCTCTTTCGCAGGCCGGCGTTGATCTCGGCGAATATGCCTTTTACCCCTGTTGCGATGTTTGTCCCAACCAACTCTTCGTATCCGTATTATTCATGAAGCCGGCCCGATAATTTCAGCGGACCGGAGGGAACACTTTGTGCATGAGAATTCAATACCATGAAAACAATACCGGAAGTTGGGATCAATTCCACCCCCGCCAGCGCATTAAGGAACGAGGCGAAAACCGGGTATTTTCCCGGTAAGCCCTACCCGATCGGTGCGACGTGGGATATACGAGGTACTAATTTTGCCCTGTTTTCAGAATATGCCACAAAAGTGGAATTACTTTTGTTCAAATCGAACGATGACCCTCACCCGTTTG
>CAZYYB010000199.1:0-2273 GCA_964651515.1 uncultured Fibrobacteraceae bacterium | reverse complement strand
AGAGCGTCATCACCTGGCTGAGCATGAGTCCGCCGATGATGGCTATGCCGAGCGGTCGCCGCAACTCGTACCCCGTGCCCTTCATGACCGCCAGCGGCACCGCGGCGAAGAGCGCGGCCATGGTCGTCATCATGATCGGGCGGAAGCGCAGGAGCGACGCACGATAGATGGCGTCGCGGGGAGTCAAACCCTCATTGCGCTGCCCCTGCAGCGCGAAGTCCACGATCAGGATGCCGTTCTTTTTCACCAGGCCGATCAGGAGCAGGCAGCCGACGAGGCTGAGAATATCGAATTGCGTGCCCGTGACGATCATGGCCAGAAACGCCCCCACGCCGGCCGACGGGAGCGTCGACAGGATCGTCAGCGGGTGCAGGTAGCTTTCGTACAGGATGCCGAGCACGATATAGACCGCCAGGAGTGCGGCGAGGATGAGCAGTGGCTCGTTTTCGAGTGAAGCCTGGAACGCCTGCGCGGTTCCGGCGAAGCTCGACCGCATGCCGCCGGGCATCACGGTCGATCGCATGGCCGCAGTGATCGCCGCCACCGCCTTGCCGAGCGAAGCCTTTTCCCCGAGGTTGAAGGAGAGGGTGACGGCCGGAAACTGGGCGTGATGGTTAACCGCAAGGAGTGCGGGCAATACCTCGAACTTCGAAAAGGCCGCCATCGGCACCTGGGTACTGTCCGGCGTGCGCACGTAGATCTCCCGTAGCGCCGAGGGACGCTGCCAGAATTTGGACTCGACCTCCATGACGACGCGGTACTGGTTGAGACCGGTGTAGATGATCGAGATCGCCCGCTGGCCGAAGGCGTCGTAGAGCGTTTCGTCGATGAGCGCCGGGGTAATGCCGAGCCGCGATGCGGTGGGGCGGTCGATCGTGAGCTGCGTGGAGAGGCCGTGGCTCTGTTCGTCGCTCGATACATCCTCGATTCCGGGAATCTTGTGCAGCATCTTTTCGACCTGGGGAGCCCAGGTGTCGAGTTTGGTGAGGTCTTCGCCCTGCAGGGTGAACTGATACTGCCCGCCGCTCATCCTGCCCCCGACCCGCACGTCCTGCGTCGACTGCAGGTAGGTCTGTGCGCCCGGCACCATGGCAAGTTTCCTGCGCAGCCGGGCGATGATCTGGTCGGCGTCGACTTTCCGGCTGCCGAAATCCTTGAGTGCAATGAACATCCTGCCGGTGTTGATGGTCTGTCCGCCGCCGGTGAAGACGACGGCATTATCGACGGCGCTGTCGCGCATGATGATGTCGCCGATCGCCTGGACCTTTTTCTTCATCTCGGTGAAGGAGATATCCTGCGAGGCCAGGATGGAGCCCATGATTCGCCCGGTATCCTGCTGCGGGAAGAATCCCTTCGGCACCAGGATGAAAAGCACGATCGTGGCCGCGACGGCGAGAAAAGTAAGGGACGCCATGATCCTGCGGTGCCGCAACGCAACCGTGAGGCTTTTCGCATACCCGTTGTGCAATCGCTCGAAGAGGTCCGGACGGTGCATCCCCTTCGGCTCCGGCTTTGACGGGCGCATGATGGTAGCGCACATCATCGGCGTTGTCGTCAGCGAAATCACCATGGAAACGAGAATCGAAACGGACAGGGTCACGGCAAATTCGTTGAACAGCCGCCCCAGGACGCCGCCCATGAGCAGGATCGGGATGAATACGGCGCAGAGCGAGGTACTCATGGAGAGCACGGTGAACCCTACCTCATTGGCGCCGTCGATCGCCGCCTGGACCGGCGACTTCCCCAGTTCACGGTGGCGCGATATGTTCTCGAGGACCACGATCGCGTCGTCGACCACAAACCCGGTGGCGATGGTCAGCGCCATGAGCGAGAGGTTATCGAGCGAGTACCCGAGGAGGTACATGACGCCGAAGGTGCCGATGAGCGAGACCGGGACCGCGATGGCGGGGATCAGCGTCGCCCTGACGTTGCGCAGAAAGACGAATACCACGAGAATGACGAGGATGCCCGAGAACAGGAGCGTCCGTTCGACCTCCTTGAGCGAGGCCCGGATGGTGGTGCTGCGGTCCATGACGACCGTTACCCTGACGTCGCCGGGCATTTCCGCGGCAAGGTTCGGGAGCACCTTCTTGACGTTATCGATGGTTTCGATGATGTTGGCGCCGGGCTGCTTGAACAGGATGACCGGCGTTGCCGCCTTGCCGTTGACCAGACCCATGTTGCGCAGGGCCTGCACCGAATCACGGACGAGGGCGACATCGGAGAGCCATACCGGGGCCCCATGGCGATAGGCGATGATGAGCAGCGCATAC
>CAZYYB010000198.1:0-2275 GCA_964651515.1 uncultured Fibrobacteraceae bacterium | reverse complement strand
GGGAACATCGAGCGGCGGATGAAGGTGATCTTGAACCGACAGTGAAAAACGAAATAGAAAGTTACCCCTCAGGTAGTTTAAAAAGGTCAAAATCTTTTTTGGGATGGCCGAGCCGGGTCACCCCCGCGATGGTGGAGTGCTTCATAAGGAGCCTCGGCGGGGGGGACCCACGGGTCCTCTGCGAAAAGCTCGATAATCGTGCCTTTGTTTAGGCTTTTCGCAATTACCTGAGGGAGGGCATTGAATGTGTTATTGAGATCCCCCGTAAATCCCCATGTCATTCCTCGACCCGTCCCAATTCCTGAACTCCGCCGCCGGATCTCCCGCATGGCGGCAGGGCGAGTACGGCGAGAGCGAAAAACGGCCCGCCTCCTTCGAAGGCGCCCGTGCGGGGATTGAACCGTATACCACCAATTCGCTCACCTCCCCGATCTTCCGGCGGATTTTCCCCCAGGTATCGACCTTCGCCGCCCTGAACCGCGCCCCGGCGAGCGAATCGCCTTCCGTCCCGGCAAACGCCGGGTCGCAGGCCAGGTTGCCCATCTTATCGACCGAATCCCCATTCGCATTGCGTGCCGCCATTCGGCCCAGGGCGGGCTCGCAATCGAGGTAGTTACCGTCGGCATTGGCGTAAATGCAGTTAAAGGCACAGGTGACCACCGAGGTCCCGTCGCCCCAGAGACCGCTGCCGGGGTTGTTCCCGATCAGGCTATTTTCAACGACCGGGTTGGCATCGGTCACCCGGATTGCGGCAACGAAATTCCCGGTCAGGATGCAGTTGCGGATTATCGCCGAGCCGAGGCGCCGGCAGTCGACGCCGACACCGTTCCTTTCGATTATCGCGGCACGGATCGACGGGCGGCAGCCGCTTACCGTTATGCCGGATGCCGCACCGGTTATGTCGGTGAAGGCGATCTCCTTGACTCCGGGGCCGTCCCGTAACTCGATCCCCTGCCAGCCGATATTCCCCCCGTCATTGTCGGCCGGCACGAAGCGGATGCGCGCCTCCCCGCTCCCCGCGCACACGAGCGACCCCTCGACGATGAGGGCGATGCCGTTTCCGGACGCATCGTCCCGGTGCGGCATGAGCCGGGAAATGACGATGCGCGTCCCGGGCCCGATGACCAGGCTTTGTCCGTGAGGGACGACGAGGGTGCGATCGACAATGTAGGGCGAATGCGCAACGTCCCAGCGGCCCCCGCTGTCGAGCACCCCGCCGACATGCACTTCGGCGGCAATCGACGCGGCACCGGCCGCCGCAACAAGAACCGCAATCAAAAGAGATCGAAGAGGGGGGAACATGCCCTAATTGTACGGGAATCCGGGGAAAGAGGCAAGGAGAGTTGGAATGCCTCCGGATGAGGCAGGGCCGGGTCGCCCCATCTCGATGCGGATAACCCGGTGAGGCGGCTGACGGCCGGGGGGGCGACCGGGCTTATGGAGCTCGCTCCCCGCCGGGAAGCGAGCTTCGGCCCAAATGGTATATTTTATTGGTTTTATTGCACTCTTTTACCGGCCTCACTAACCAGGACTCCATTCAGCATGTCGACCGAATTCACCCGCAACTTCTGCATCATCGCGCATATCGACCATGGCAAATCCACGCTCGCCGACCGGCTGCTTGAGCTTACCGGCACGATAAGCAAGGAGAAGATGATGGCGCAGGTGCTCGACGACATGGACCTCGAACGGGAGCGCGGCATCACGATCAAGTCGCACCCGATCCGCATGGCCTACAAATCCGCGTCCGGGGCCGAGTATCAGTTCAACCTGATCGACACGCCGGGGCATGTGGACTTCTCCTACGAGGTCTCACGCTCCCTGGCCGCCTGTGAGGGCGCCATTCTCGTGGTCGACGCGAGCCAGGGGATCGAGGCGCAGACCCTGACCAACATCTACCTCGCACTCGACAACGACCTCGCGATCATCCCGGTGCTCAACAAGGTCGACCTCGCCTCGGCCAGACCCGAGGAGGTCAGGCGCCAGGTGAGCGAACTCCTCGGCGTCGACCCGTCGACCATCCTCGCCTGCAGCGCCAAGAGCGGGCTCGGCGTGCCTCCCATCCTGGAGCGGGTCATCGCCGATGTTCCGCAGCCCTCGGGCGATCCGGCAAAGCCGCTCAAGGCGCTCATCTTCGACTCGAAGTACGACGATTTCCGCGGCGCGGTCGCCTATGTCCGCGTCTTCGACGGGACGCTCCGCAAGGGCGACGTCATCAGTTTCATGTCGACCGGCCGCGAGTATGAGGTGGACGAGATCGGCTTCTTCCGCATGG
>CAZYYB010000197.1:0-2379 GCA_964651515.1 uncultured Fibrobacteraceae bacterium | reverse complement strand
CGATGGTACTGCGTGGGAGACTGCGTGGGAGAGTAGGTCACCGCCAGGGATTTTTATTGCCCCCGAACAACCTTCGGGGGCATTTTTTATGTGGTGCGGCGTAACCCTTGCCCCCTCCCTCCCCGCCCGGGACCGAAATCTTCATTTTTTTCCCCTTTTGCCATGGGCATGAAGTATACTTTTCTTCTATTTGGTGCTTGCTTTTTTCTATAACTGCCGAACGGTTCCCGATATCGCGGCTCTTTCCCGTTTCAAGAAGGATTATTATCATGGCGCCAAGGAAAACTCAGGTACGTGCCGGCGCGATGCTTGCAAACCATGATGATTCGATAAACATTTACCTCAAGCAAATCGCAAAAAACGCCCCGCTTTCGAGTAAAAGGGAAGCCGAGCTCGCGGCGCTGATCCGCGAAGGCGACGCCGATGCCTTTAAAGCGCTTGTGCTTGCCAATCTGCGCTTCGTCGTCAGCGTCTCGCTTACCTATATTAACCAGGGATTGCCGCTCAACGACCTGATCAACGTCGGCAATGTCGGCCTCATGCGTGCCGCGAGAAAATTTGACGAGAAGAAGAACTTCCGATTCATATCGTATGCGGTGTGGTGGATCCGCCAGGCGATCCTCCAGGCGCTTGCCGACCAGTCGCGCATCGTCCGCGTCCCGATCAACCGGGTAGGATCGATTTACAAAATAGAGCAGACGCAGCGTAAACTCCAGCAGCGCCATCAGCGCAGCGCCACCATGCAGGAAATCGGCGATGAAATAGGGATGTCGGCGCGGGACGTCCATACCATGATGCAGGTTGCAAGCCGCCATGCCTCGCTCGACGCTCCCGCCGAAGACGGGCATGCCACGCTGCATGATAAACTGTCATGCGACGGCGCCGCGGCGGTGGAAGAGATCATGACCAACCTGTCGCTCTCCCGGGAAGTGGGGCGGTCGCTCGAAAAGCTCGATGCGCGGGAAAGAGAGATCATTCACCTGTATTTCGGGATCGGCTGCGAAACATCCTGTACGCTCGACGAGATCGGCCAGCGATTCAGTCTTACCCGGGAACGGGTGCGGCAGATCAAGGAAAGTGCGCTCAATAAATTAAAAAGACCGGCGATCAATTACGGACTTCGGGAATTCTACCGATAGGGCCGGCATCTATCAACGAACAGAAGGTCATGTATGGCGCGTAAATCGCGAGCTTCAATGGAAAAAAACAATCGGGAGCGGGCCAAGAGGGAAAAACACCAGGAAAAACAGGCCCGCCGACTCGAACGCAAGTCGCAGCGCCGTTCGGGGGATGATGAAGGTGCGCCCGACGAATCGTTACAAAGCTGAAAATGCCGTGCGGGCGGGCTCGTCCGCATGGAAATCCGCACCTGCAAACCGGTAAGTCGTGCTCCCCTCCTCCTGCTGAAGGTCGGCATTGTTGTAGCGTGCAGGGAATATCCCGCGTAACCGCTTGCGGGTATTGAAAAATGCAACGTACCTTCTCATCCATGGAGCATCTTCTTGAAAATACTGCTGATTTCCCCGGTCATCGCTCTGGAAACGACGACTCCGGGCGGGCTCATGATACCGCAACTGGCCCTGCACCTGCTCGAGGGGCTCACGCCGCCGCAGCATCAGGTAAAAATCGTGGAGGAGGAGAGCGAACGGTTGGATATGGACGAGGAGTGCGATCTCGTCGGCATCAGCTGCATGACCGCCAATGCACCCCGTGCCTATCACCTTGCCCGTGAGTTCAAAAAGCGGGGCAGGAAGGTCGTTCTCGGAGGAGTTCATCCGACGATCCTCCCGGACGAAGCGCTTCGCTATGCCGACGCGGTCGTGGTCGGGGAGGCGGAAGGGGTCTGGGAGCAGGTACTGGAGGATTTCGAGAACGGCGTGATGAAGGGAAGGTATGAATTCCGGGAGCCTTCGCTGGAGCGTTACATCCCCATGCGCTACCGGCACGCCTCCCGGAAGCGGCTCTTCAACGTCGTTCCGGTCATGACCACCCGCGGCTGCCCGTACAGCTGCGACTTCTGCTGCGTTTCCAACCTGTATGGGAAAAAAATCCGCCACGCTCCCCTTGCCAATGTGGTCCGCGATATCGAGGAATCCGCCAATAAGATTTACATCTTTCTCGACGATAATATCATCGGCGACCGCCATTACGCCAAGGAGCTTTTCAGGGCGATACAACCGCTCAAGATAAAATGGGTGGGACAGGCATCCATCTCTTTTGTCCAGGATACCGAACTGATGCGGCTCGCCGCGAAGAGCGGATGCGGGGCGCTTTTCTTCGGTCTCGAAAGCGTATCGGCCACGCAGTTGCAGAAAATGCGCAAGTCCATCAAGGATATCGAACAGATGGGCGAGGCGGTGAAAAAAATAAAAGGCATGG
>CAZYYB010000196.1:0-2460 GCA_964651515.1 uncultured Fibrobacteraceae bacterium | reverse complement strand
AAAACAATCTCATTGACAGGGCTGGCTCTCATAACTGCCTGTTGGGCAAAATGGGCAACCCGCGAAGCGAGGTTCCCCCACCGGCATTTCTTACTAGAATCCGCTCCTTGCATCTCCCCCTCCCCCCATAATATTTTCTAACATCTGACTCTTCCGGTAAAATAGTCAGATTCGGGTAATCTTATTTTGATCTTTTTACTATTACCTGTATAATTCATTATTCACTTTTCATTGATCACTGAATTTATGACTCAACTCCCCCATCCCGATAAACACGCCGCGATTCTCGATGCCGCACAGGCACGCTTCGCCCGTTTCGGGGCATCGAAGGTCACCATGGAGGAGATCGCCGCCGACCTCGGCATGAGCAAGGCCGCGCTGTACTACTATTTCAAGACCAAAGAGGAGATCTTCCGCCAGGTCATCAGCCGGGAGCAGGATGAGTTCATCGCGATGGTCGAGGGGATCATCGCGGAGAACTGCTCCGCCGCCGAGAAGCTGATGCACTACTTCGAGCAGCATCTCTCCTTTCTTAACGAGCTCCTGAACCTCAAGGTCGTGAGCATCCAGGCGGCGGATTCCATCCATCCGATCATGCACGACCTGTTCCAGGAGTTTTCCCGCAGGGAAACCGCACTGCTTGAAAGAATCATTACCGAGGGAAAGGTACGCAATGAGTTCACCGTCGACTCCGCCGAAGAGACCGCCTCGCTTCTCCTGCGCCTGCTCCTGGGATTCAGACTTCGTTTTGTAAAAAGTTTCAGGGACCGCGCCATCGAGCAGCGGGATATCGCGATCTTTGAAGGCCAGACAAAATTATTTGCAAAGATATTCCTTAAAGGGATTTCACGTTAACCGCAGGAGTACCCTATGAACGCACCGCAAGCCGATAAACCCATCGTCCCCGCCAGTGGCGGGCCCGCTTCCCTGCCGCCGAATGCGGCCGGGGCGCCGGGCGCCGGCCGGCCTCCCCTTGAAGGGGCTGGCGATCAATCCATCGACGACGTCCCGATGTTCAAACGCAAGCGGATCCTGGTGCCGCTGCTCCTGCTCCTGGTGGCGCTCGCGGCGGGAGGCTGGTACTGGTACGTGAAGAACTATTCGTCGGCGTTTACCGACGACGCCTACATCGACGCCGACAAGGTCTCCCTGAGCGCCAAGCTTCTCGGACGGATATCCTTCCTGAAAGTCGACGAGGGCGATACGGTGAAGGCGGGCGACACGCTGGTCCGGCTCGACGACGCCGACCTGCAGGCGCAGCTTGCCCGGGCGCAGGACGCCCTGCGCTATACCATGCGGAGCCTCGAAGTCGCCGCGGTCAATCTCGACAAGGCGCAGGACGATTACAACCGCACCGCGCAGCAGTACCAGGGCGATATCGTGCCCAGGGAGCAGTACAACCATGCGTCCGAGGCGCTCCGGCTCGCAAAGGCGCAGAACGACATGGTGCAGTCGCAGATCGCAACTTCCCAGGCCGATTGCAACATCATACGGACCCAGATCGACAACTCGGTCATCATCGCTCCCTTTTCCGGCGTGGTCGCCAAGCGCTGGGTGCTCCAGGGCGACGTCGTGCAGCCGGGCCAGACCATGCTGTCGATCTACGACTTCTCGCACCTCTGGGTGACGGCGAACTACGAGGAGACCAAGCTGCGCGACATTCACCTCGGATCCCAGGCATCCTTCACGGTCGACGCCTATCCGGGGGTCGAACTCTACGGCAAGGTGATCATGATGGGAAAATCGACGGCATCGCAGTTCTCGCTCATTCCGCCGAGCAACGCCTCGGGCAACTTTACCAAGGTGACCCAGCGGGTGCCGATAAAGATCTCCATCGAATCGACGCCGCCGACACGGGTCGCCCTGGTTCCCGGACTCTCGGTGCTGGTCAGGATAAAATACCAATAACCTATGAGACGCTATTTCGTCAAATCGGTTCCCTCGCTGCACCACGAACACGATTCGTACAAGTGGTGGGTGCTCGGCAACATCATGATCAGCACCTTCATGGTGGTGCTCGACTCCACGATCGTCAACACGGCGCTGCCGAAGATCATGGCATCCTTCGGCATCTCCGTCGATATCGCCCAGTGGATCCTCACCGCCTACATGCTCGCCTTCGCGGTCATGCTCCCCTGCTCGGGCTGGTTCGCCGACCGGTTCGGCTACAAACGCGCCTATGCGGGATGGCTGGTGGTCTTCTCGTTCTTCTCCCTGATGTGCGGCATTTCATGGAACGAGAATTCGCTCATCATCATGCGCATCGGGCAAGGTCTGGGCGGCGGGTTCCTCCAGCCGATCGGCATGGCCATCATCATGCGGGAGTTTCCCGCCGAAAAACGCGGCCTCGCCATGGGGTTCTGGTCGATCGCCGCGGCTGCCTCGGTATCGCTCGGTCCCGTGCTGGGCGAGATCGGAAGAGCACACGTCTGAACTCCAGTCACTGACCAATCTCGTATG
>CAZYYB010000195.1:0-2462 GCA_964651515.1 uncultured Fibrobacteraceae bacterium | reverse complement strand
CCCATGCCGCAGACGCGCGAGCACATCCTGCTTGCGCACCAGGTCGGCGTTCCGTACATCGTCGTGTTCCTGAACAAGGTCGACATGGTGGACGATCCCGAACTGCTTGAGCTCGTTGAACTCGAAATCCGCGAACTTTTGACAAAGTATAAGTTTCCCGGCGACGAGACGCCCATTATCCGCGGCAGCGCGATTGCGGCGCTCACCAATCCCGAGGATCCCGAAAAGACCAAGTGCATTACGGAACTCATGAATGCGATCGATACCTACATTCCCACGCCCCAGCGCGAAACCGACAAGCCCTTCCTCATGTCGATCGAGGACATCTTCTCGATCACCGGTCGCGGTACCGTTGCGACGGGCAGGGTGGAACGCGGTGTGGTCAAGGTCGGTGATAACGTCGAGATCGTCGGTTTGCGCGACACGCGCCAGACCGTGGTCACGGGCGTCGAAATGTTCCGGAAGCTGCTCGATCAGGCGCAGGCGGGTGACAACATCGGCACGCTGCTCCGCGGTGTCGACAAAAACGATGTCGAGCGCGGCATGGTGCTTGCAAAGCCGGGTTCGATCACCCCGCACAAGAAATTCAAGGCCAACGTGTACGTGCTTTCCAAGGAAGAGGGCGGACGCCATACGCCGTTCTTCTCGGGATACCGTCCGCAGTTCTATTTCCGGACGACCGATGTCACCGGAAACCTGAAACTTTCCGCCGGCGTGGAAATGATCATGCCGGGCGATAATGCCGAGCTCGAAGTCGAACTCATCGGGCCGATCGCCATGGAAAAAGGGTTGAGCTTCGCGATCCGTGAAGGCGGCCGCACGGTGGGTGCCGGCGTGGTTACCGAAGTCGTCGAATAAGCGCGTTTGAACAATCCGTCCGACGGGAGTGTTAAGAATGCCGAGAGAAAAGATAACGCTGGAGTGCACCTCCTGCAAACAACGTAACTACGAAACGACCAAGAACAAACGATTGCATTCGGGGCGGGTGGAATTTACCAAATTCTGCCCCTTCGAGCGCAAGCGGACGGTGCATAAGGAAGCGAAGTAAGCGAATACGGCCGGCCCGTTAAGCGGCCGTCGGATGAAATAAGGTATATTAAAAAGTTTATAGGTCTGTAGCTCAATTGGTAGAGTAGCGGTCTCCAAAACCGTTGGTTGGGGGTTCGATTCCCTCCAGACCTGTTACTCTTCTAATAATGAAGGCAAGCAACCATGCAGAAACTCATGCAATACCTCAAAGATGTCCGTTCGGAGATGCTGAAGGTAAGCTGGCCGACGTGGAACGAACTGACCGGGGCCACGGTCCTGGTCATTATTCTGAGTATCATTATGGCGTTGTTTGTTTTCGCATGCGATCGCAGTCTGGGCTTACTCATGAAGCTGCTCCTGCAGTCCACCTGAGCATATCAATAGTAAGGACGAAAAATGGCAGTTCGATGGTATGCAGTACATACCTATTCCGGTCAGGAAAGCAAAGTTTTTCAATTTCTGAACGAACTCATCCAGTCCGGGGACCTCGGCGATAAACTCACCCAGGTGCTCATGCCGACCCAGGATGTCGTTCAGGTGAAAAACGGCCGGAAGACAAAAACGACGCGTAAATTTTTCCCTTGCTATCTGCTCGTCGAGATGGAACTCTGCAAGGAGACCATGCACGCGGTCCAGAATGCCGCAGGCGTCATGGGTTTCGTGGGCGGCAATAAGCCGCAGGCACTCAAGGACGAAGAGGTCCGTCGCATTCTCGGCCAGACCGAAAAAATCACCCGGCAGCAGATTTCCGAGGTCCCGTTCGAAATCGGCGATTCGGTTAAAATTAAAGAGGGGCCGTTCAAGGATTTTGATGGAACCGTCGAGGAGATCCATCCGGAAAAAGGAAAGATCAAGGTGATGGTAAGCGTGTTCGGCAGATCGACGCCGGTTGAAGTTGATTTCGTTCATGTGAATCCAATCAGTTGATTTTAAAGGGAGCATATCGCTTTGGCTAAAAAAGTCGTCGCACAGGTTAAGTTGCAGATAAAGGGGGGCGCGGCCAATCCCGCACCGCCCGTCGGTCCGGCGCTCGGTCAGCAGGGCGTGAATATCATGGAGTTCTGCAAACAGTTCAACGCCCGGACGAAGGATGCAAACGGGATGGTCACCCCGGTGGTGATTACGGTGTACTCCGACCGTTCGTTTACCTTTATTACAAAAACGCCGCCCACCTCCGTGCTTATTCTCAAGGAGCTGGGAAAGGAAAAAGGATCGAGTGTCCCCAACAAGGATAAAATCGGGATTCTCACCAGGGCCCAGGTGAAGAAAATAGCCGAAATCAAGCTGACGGATCTTAATGCCGCCACCGTAGAGGCGGCCATGAATCTTGTAGCCGGAACCGCCCGCAGCATGGGCGTTACTATTGAAAAATAGAGTCTTGAACGAGAGGCGTCGGGAGACGGATCGACAATGAAACACGGCAAAAAATATAA
>CAZYYB010000194.1:0-2572 GCA_964651515.1 uncultured Fibrobacteraceae bacterium | reverse complement strand
TTCTTTCACCAGGAACGCCGACTCACTCTACTATCCGGTCGTGCCGTCAATACGATCGATCCTCCCCCTGTGCGATGAATTCATCATCGCCGTCGGCCGGGGCAGCGATGGCGACCGTACGCGCGACCGTATCGAGGCAATCGGCGACCCGAAAATACGCATCATCGATACCGACTGGGGGGCATTCGACCCGGCAGACCGCCATATCTTCAGCAGGCAGACCGATATCGCCCTGACCGCCTGCACCGGCGACTGGTGCTTCTACCTGCAAGCCGACGAGGTCATCCACGAGCGCTACCTCGATGCCATCCGGCAGCGGTGCGAAGATCTTCTCGACGACGATGCGGTGGAGGGCCTGCTCTTCTCCTACCGGCACTTCTGGGGCGACTACGATCACTACCATATAAGCCACCGCTGGTATCCCGAGGAGATCCGGATAGTACGCAACCGCAGGAACGTGCGCTCCTGGGTCGATGCGCAGTCATTTCGCATAAATGGGAGGAAACTCCAGGTTGCGCGCGTCGATGCCGAGGTGTTCCATTACGGCTGGGTCCGGCCTCCCTCGATCATGCAGAACAAGAATCGGGCCATGGAGAGCGCCTACCATCCCGGGGCGGAGGTGGAGAAAATTTTCTCAATACGGCCTCCGGCATACGATTACGGTCGGCTCAACAAACTCGCGACGTTCCGCGACACCCACCCGGCGGTGATGCGCGAATGGATCGCCGCCATGAACTGGAAGGACGAGCTCGACTACAGGGGCGTATCCACCGCGCGGCATCCGCACGACTGGTTCAAATACCGGTTCCTCACCTTTCTGGAACAGCGGTTCCTCGGCGGCAGGCAGATCGGCGGGTTTAAGAATTACCGGTTGCTGAAGAAAAAATAATAAGATCCATTAACTGCCTTTTTTACCGTTACAACTCAGGTGGGGCAACGAAAATGGTCGGCGCGGGGATGACCCGGCTCGGCCATCCAAAAAAAATTGACCTTTTTAAAAACTACCGGAGTAGCAACTATTAAGTTACCCATTTTGCGGAACGATTCTTGCGAGATTGACCCTCTGATCTACTTGCGGATCGTTTGGACAGAAACCGGCAGGCTCCGGCTGCGAAGTGCCCTCCCTGAAACAAAGCAGACTCGGGAACATGAGCTCCATGGTTCATTCCTACAAGCTCGGCGTCATCGGTAATTGTTCCTACATGGCCTACATCGACCTGTATGGCTCGGTGCAGTGGATGTGCATGCCCCGGTTCGACGGCAGTTTCATATTCGGCGGACTTCTTGATGCCGGCAAGGGCGGGGAATTTTCCATCTCCCCGCCCTTCACCGCTCCGGGCGAGGAATCTTCGAACCGCCAGTACTACCTGCAGAATACCAACATTCTCTGCACCGAGATCCGTGAACGGAGCGGTTCATTCAGGATCACGGATTTCGCCCCACGTTTCTACCATTTCGAGCGATTCTTCAAGCCGCTCATGCTGATTCGCAAGATCGAGCCGCTCTCGGGCGAACCGCTCGTGCGCGTCGTCTGCAGCCCGCGCGGAGATTACGGAAAGGTGGTTCCCGAGGTCGCGATCGGCAGCAACCATATCCGCTTTCTCAATCTCGAAAGCCAGGTACGGCTGACCACCGACATTCCGATCACCTACGTCCTCGCGGGACAGCCGTTTGTTCTCTCGCAGACCTGCTACTGCGTCTTTACCTACGGGGAGCCGCTCGAAGCGCCGCTTGCCTCCACCGCCGAGGAGTTCCTGCGCCGGACCACCGACTACTGGGTAAAATGGGTCCAGGCGACCTCCATCCCGTCGATCTATCAGGACGAAGTGATCCGTTCCGCGCTTGCCCTCAAACTCCACCATTTTGAGGATACCGGCGGCATTATCGCCGCCGGGTCGACGAGTCTGCCGGAATATGACGGCGCGGGAAGGAACTGGGACTATCGGTACTGCTGGGTGCGGGACTCGTACTACACGCTCAATGCCCTGAACCGGCTCGGCCATTTCAATGAGCTCGAGCACTATTCCAATTTCATCCAGAATATCATGGTCAACGAATCCGACGCCATCCAGCCGGTATACGGATTGAGCGGCGAAAAACTTCTCACGGAAAAGGAGCTGTCGCTCGAAGGCTTCCGGGGCAACAGGCCGGTTCGCATCGGTAACAGTGCCTTTCGCCAGGTTCAGAATGATGTTTACGGCCAGCTGCTCATCAGCATGCTGCCGCTCTATCTGGACCGGCGTCTGGAAAACGAGCATCATCCGAGGCGGTTTCGCATGACGGATTGGCTGCTTTCGCGAATCGAAAAAACCATGGAAGAGCCGGATGCGGGAATATGGGAGTTCCGTAACCGACATCAGAAGCACTGCTACACCTACCTCTTTCACTGGGCCGGGTGCAGGGCGGCCCTTAAAATTGCAGGAGCGGTACATGATACCGCCCTTGCCGCCCGGGCGCAGCGACTCGGCGATCGGGCCGCCGCGAAGATAGAGGCGTGCTACGATGCCTCGGGAAGCTTCTATTCCCAGGCGATCGGGGTTCCGCATCACGATGCAAGCACCATGCAGCTTAT
>CAZYYB010000193.1:0-2636 GCA_964651515.1 uncultured Fibrobacteraceae bacterium | reverse complement strand
TTTCAGGAGATCAGATCCATACAGCACTTCTTGAACTTCTTCCCGCTGCCGCAGGGGCAGGGATCGTTGCGATTGACATCGGTATATTTTTTTCTGAAGGTTTCGCCCCGCACCGATCCGTCTTCACGGAAGAGCGCCCGGTATTTTGCATCGAGCGATGCGACCCAGCCCCTCCAGGACGAGGCGGCAGGGAAACGCCCGCTTTCGGCAAGGTAGGTGAAGAACTCCCGCATAAGGCCCGGAACCGCGCGCCGCACGTCGAGGGGCGCGTCGAGACGGGCCATGTCGTTGAGCATGATGGTCTCGAATGCGGAGGCGGTCAGCCCCTCCGGCGAACCGACGCCGTGGCGAGGGCATGCGGCGGCAAAGGCGCCGAGGAGCCCGGCCGCGTGTTCTTTCATTGTCCCGTCGAGAAAAAGGAAGCCCTGCGAAGCGGTGAAGTCGTCGATGAGGCTTTCAAAATCCGAGAACATGCTACCGTCCGATCGTTCGCTGATCATTCGCCGTCTGCCGGGAATCCCCCATGGCGGCATATAATTTCGAGATATTCTCGATAATATTCTGCTGTTGCGGCCGCAACCGGTGGGCCCGCTGATAGGTCGCCAGCGCGGGACCGTACTCTTTCCTGAACTGGTAGGCGGCCCCGAGATTGTTCATCGCATCGGCATTGCCCGCGTCGAGCTGCACGGCGCGGGTGAGGTGTGCGATCGCACTGTCGGTCAGGCTGCTGTCGGTGCCGCCGCCGGTCATGAGAAACACGGTTCCTAAATTATAGTGCGCATCCGGGGTTTTTTCATTCTCGCCCAGCGCAATCCGCAAATGGATGATCGCGCTGTCGGGATTCCAGAGCTGCTGGGCGAAGAGGGCGCCCAGATTCGCCTCCGCCTGGGAGCTGCGGGGATTGAAGTGCAGGATGCCCCGGAAGGCATCGGCCGACGCCTGATAGAGTGCGCTCTGGCCGGCCGACTGCGGCGGGGCAAGGACGCCCTCGGATTGCAACACCCGGCCGAGAATGACGCAGCCGGTTTCGTACCGTGGAAACACGGCGAGCGCCGCCCGGAGATGCTTCTCGGCGCGCGCCAGGTACTCCCGTTTCATTGCCTGGTCCGTCATGGTATCGGCCCGGTGCCGGTACTCATCGCCGGCCATGGAGTTGCTCTTGACGCTTTCGGACGAAACCACCACATCGGTCGTGGCAAGGGTAAAATCATCCTTCCACGCCTGCGTCCGGTCGAACGTCAGCGCCGAAAAGGTAAGGAACATGATGAAGAATACCGTGCCGGCGGCAATCGTTCCCGCCCCCGGAAAGCGCCTGAGCCCCGCCGGGATCACGGTAACCATTGCGTAGGCGGCAAAGAGGCAGAAGGCGATCGAGGGAAAGTACATGAACCGTTCGGCCATGAAGACCCCGATGGGCACGAGCAGGTTGGAGACGATGCCCAGAGGCAGCAGGTAGGCCCAGAGGCAGAGACCCCAGACCTTTTTGCGCAGGATTCCCGCAACCGCGGCGGCGAGGAGCGCGCCGTTCGCGAGCAGGCCGGCCAGAGGACGCCAATCCGCCCACGTGAGCAGCGGAATATGGTACGGGTAGTAGTCAAATGTCAATGGGTGCGGAGCGATGAGGAGCTTGAGGTAGAGGAGCAGCGTATAAAAAATCGTCGCATATTTCTGCGCAAATGAGGCTTCGAGGAATGGATCGTTGATGAGATCGGTCGTATGGGCGTGGATCGTACCGAGCACCATCTGGCGGATGGCGAGATAGAGGACGATCCCGACCGCGAGGCTTGCGGAGACGCGGATGATCCTGCGCCGGTCGGGCGACAGGAGTACCCAGGCGCTGAGCGGAATGAGGATGAAGAAGACCACCGCGGTCTCCTTGGACATGAGCCCCAGGAACAGGGCCGCGCCGGCGGCAACCAGGTCAAGGCCCCTCCCCCGTTCAAAATAGCGCAGGCTGAAGACGAAGGCGATAAGCGACAGCAGGAGGGCCAGCTCCTCGTCGCGGCTCTTGATATTTGCGATAACCTCGGTGTGCAGGGGGTGCGCCATGAACAGGAGCGAGGCGGCGAGCGGGATGAGGAGCGATCCGCTGCCTTTCAAACGCCGCAACAGCCGGCGCAGAATCGAGTAGAGCAGGAACCCGGTCAGTCCGTAGAGCAGGATATTGGTAAAATGATAGACTCCCGCGGTAACACCGAAAATCTGCGTTTCCAGAGCGAAGGTGATAAGCGATAGGGGGCGATAGCGCCCGCCCTGGAGGCAATCGACCTGTTCGCCGAAGATGCCGTAGAAGAGATCGTGCGACAGCAGGCCCGGAATCCCGGAAACCCCTTTAACGGTAAAGCGGTTGTCGACAATGGCCGCCCGGTCGTCGCAGGCGAAGGAGTAGCCGATGGTCCTGCCATAGAGAATGAAGGCGAGCGCCATCATGGCGGCCGCGATGAAAAGAGGCGACGAGAGCAGCCGCCTCGGGTCGGCCGTTGCTCTGGGGGCCGGGGCGGGAATGGATGGTACTCTCTGTTTTTTCTTTTTTCCCATGGAAGTTAATAAAAATAGTTACTCCTCAGGTGGGGGAACCTCGCTTTGCGGGTTTCCCCTGGCCCAAGCCTCCTCGCCCGCAAGACGGGGTTGCGGGG
>CAZYYB010000192.1:0-2813 GCA_964651515.1 uncultured Fibrobacteraceae bacterium | reverse complement strand
AAATCCATCCTTTTTTATTGCCATTCCCTGTGTTTTCTACCTAACGGGAGCGTTGCGGGGGTGCCCCAAAGACCCCGCAGCGGAGGCTTTGCGGGCGCGGAGGCTTTGGGCAGGGGGAACCCGCGAAGCGAGGTTCCCCCACCGGAGCAGTACCATGTTTATCTCCTTATTTGTCCCCATTCCCCCCTTTAAGGTATTTTGAATCTTCCCGGAAAGCCTGAATAATCCTTGTCGGCTTTGAAAAACGCCCATGAAATGGTTTTACGGCACAGCCCTCCTCATCCTCGCGGTGCTGACGCTGTTTCCCTTGATGCTGCTCTCAAAGGACACGGCGCAGCGGCGTTCGCGCGCGGTCGTCTACCACACGACCTACCCAGCTGATGTCAAATCCATCGATCCCGCGACCTGCGGCGACGACATCTCCTCCATTATCCAGGCGAACTTTTTCGAGGGGCTCTACGCCTACCACTACCTCAAGCGACCCGTCGAGGCGGTGCCCCAGCTCGCGGCGGACATGCCCGTGATCGCCGGCGACGGGTTGACCTACACCATCCGCCTCAAGCCGGGCGTGCTCTACCACCGCAACCCCTGCTTCGGCCCGGATCCCACCGGTGCGCACCGGTGGAACACCCGAGCGGTCCGCGCCGCCGACTTCGTGCTCGCGTTCAAGCGGATCGCGGACTACCATATCAACACCGGGCTGGCCTGGGCGTTCATCGCAGGCCGCATCGAGGGGCTCGACGACTTCCGGGAGAGCAGCCGGTTGTACCGCATCGGCGACTTTTCGCGCTACGACCTGCCGGTCGCCGGTCTCGAAGCGGTCGATTCGCTGACCCTGCGCATCCGGCTCGTCAAGCCCTTTCCGCAGTTCATCTACATCCTCGCCATGCAGACCTGCGCACCCATCCCGCGCGAACTCGTCGACTACTGGTTGACCACCGAGAGCGACGGGCGCGGCGGCCGTCGCCCGCTTCCCCTGCATGAGCGCAATCCGGAGATCACCGAGCCGGGCGAGGCGGTGGGCACCGGGCCGTACCTCCTGGACCAGATGAAACGGAAGTGGAAGATCCGCCTCGTGCGCAACCCGGACTTCAGGCCCGATTTCTACCCGGCCGCGGGGCAGGAAGCCTCGGCGGGCTACCCCGGCGACAGTGCGCTCGGGCTCCTTGCCGACGCCGGGAAGCGCGTGCCTTTCATCGATGAGATCGATTACCGGTACGTGGATGAGCAGTACACCTCCTGGATGATGTTTCTCTCGAAGCAGGTCGATGTCGCCTCGATCCCGCGCGAGACCTTCCAGGCGGTCGTGCGGCCGGACAAAAAATTGACCGATGAGTGGGCGAAGCGCGGCATCCGGCTCACCCGCTTTACCGATCCCGCCATCTACTGGATTGTGTTCAACATGGAAGACTCCATCGTGGGGCGTGTCAAGGAGCTGCGGCAGGGGATCTGCCTTGGCTACGATGTGGAAAGCGAAATCGAGGTGCTCCTGAACGGGCGGGGCAGGCGGGCGACGAACACCGTGCCGACCGATTTCAAGGGGCACGACGAGGCCGGCGCGGGCCCGTACGCCCGCTTCGATACGGTCGCCGCACTTGCAAAGCTTGCCGAGGCGAAGGCAAAACTCGGCGCACGCGGGCTTCTGGTGAAGGGGGAGATCCCGGAGCTCAAAATCGATCTCTCCGACGGCCCGGACGCGATCAAGGAGGCGGAGTTCGCCCGGCAGCAGTTCGGCAGGATGGGGCTGCGCATCAAGACCATCTTCAACGACTGGCCCACGCTGCAGCGCAAGGTGAACAACAAGCAATCGCAAATGTATATGATGGGCTGGGTCGCCGACTACCCGGACGCCGAGGATTTCCTCCAGCTCTACTACTCCGGCAATATCGACAAGGGGACGAACAACTCCAATTACCGGAATCCCTCGTTCGACAGCCTTTACGAAAGGGTTCGCGTCATGCAGGACTCGCCCGGACGCACCGCGCTCTATGCGACCATGATCCGCATGATCAGCGAAGACTGCCCGGTGATGCTCAAATACGAACCGGAAAACTTCGTGCTCTTCCATGACTGGGACGGCCGGATGAAACCGCATCCGATCGGGTACGGGTTCCTGAAATACTCCCGCATCGATACCGCGATGCGGAAGCGCGAAGGCGGCGGGGGGTAAACCATGGGCCGCTACGTGATCAGACGCCTGTTCCAGGCCGTGGTGACGGTGCTCGGGGTCATGCTCCTGACCTTCGTGCTGTTCCGCGTCATCGCCGGCGACGTTTCGAGCGCCTATGTAAATATGAAGCTCGGGGCCGAGGCCAAGCGCGCCTTCAACGAAAAGCACAAGCTCGACCGGCCCGAGATCCTGAACTTCCACCGTCGCTTCACCCTGACCGACCGCACCCGGGGCAGCTCCATGTTCTCGGTGACCGATTCCGGGTCGTCAAAAGTGGCCCGTGCGCTCGAACTCCACCTGGCTCCCTACCAGCCCGCCGCCGGGCAGGCGGGACAGGGACTCACCATGGTGGGGAGGCTCGTGTTCCACCTGTCGTCCGGAACGCCGCTTTCGAAAATGACCGACGGCCGGCCGCTGTTCGAGGTGTCGAACGGGCGCGCGCACCGCGCGTTCCTCGTGATTGCGCTTTCGGACGGGACCCGCCTGGCCGTCGATTGCGCCGCGATAAAAACCTGCGGCGGCCTGGCCGCGGCCATACGGAGCGACCCGGCCAACGGGGGGCGGCTCGAAGCGGGCATGACCCGCTGGACGCTTGCGACCCTGTTTGATTCGCAGTTCTTCTGGCATCTCTACGAAAACGTCA
>CAZYYB010000191.1:0-2840 GCA_964651515.1 uncultured Fibrobacteraceae bacterium | reverse complement strand
GAAGTCGGATGTATCGACCGTCGTTTTCTCGTCGATTTTTCCGGTGAGGACACCCTTGCCGAGCGGGCTGAAGGGAACGAATCCGATCCCGAGCTCTTCAAGCGTCGGCACTACCTCCTCCTCGGGCCGCCGCCACCACAGCGAGTATTCGCTCTGGAGCGCGGTCACCGGCTGGACCGCGTGGGCGCGACGGATGGTTTTCACCCCCGCCTCGGAGAGGCCGAAGTGCTTCACCTTGCCTTGCACGATGAGCTCTTTCACCGCACCCGCGACCTCTTCGATCGGCACGTTCGTGTCGACACGGTGCTGGTAGAAAAGGTCGATGGCCTCGACCCCGAGCCGTTTCAGCGAGGCTTCGGCAACCTCTCTTATGTGCTCCGGTCGGCTGTCCTGGCCCACCTGCCCGCCCCCTGGTCCGAATTTGAAGCCGAACTTGGTGGCGATCACCACCTGCCCGCGAAAGGGGGCAAGCGCCGCACCCACCAGCTCTTCATTCGTGAATGGACCGTACGCCTCGGCGGTGTCGAAGAAGGTGACGCCGCGCTCGACGGCTTTCCGGATAAGGGAAATCATCTCCTGCCGGTCCGGAGGCGGGCCGTAGGCAAAGCTCATTCCCATGCAGCCGAGCCCTATGGCCGAGACTTCCAGATTACTTTTACCCAGTTTGCGTTTTTTCATTGTCTTCCTCCTCCTGAAATAGACCATTGAAGGTTACGATAGTTAAAATAGAAGGAGCAACGACGGCAGTGCATGCACAAAAGGCGGGATTACCGATACAATTGTACGTATGGCCGCAGGGAGGGAAGCAATGCTTTGGGAGTGCCCCTGAAATTCAAATGCCGGCCGTTCCGGCTTTGCCGGCTTCCCGGCCGAGACTGAAATAAAAAGTTACGCCCTTATTCGCTTCGGCTTCCACCAGCAATTTACCACCATGCTTTTCCACTATATTTTTTACAATAGCCATCCCGATGTTCGATCCGGAATATTCCGCCTCGGAATTGATATGATGGAAGGTTTTGAACAATTGCGATACCTTTTGCGCATCAAAACCGGTTATGGTATCATGAATAAAATAGAAAACGGCATTGTCTCTGACCTGTTTTCCAACCTCGATCCTGCTTCCGGGTTTCCGGGGAATGAATTTCCAGGCATTGAATAAAATATTTTGCAAAAGGGTCCAGAGAAGCCCTTCATCTGCAGCGGTAATCAATCCGGGTTCGATGATGCACTCCACCTCCCTGGTCGGGTTCAGGAGTTTCAGCTCTTCGATGATCGATTTTGCCATTTCGCTTACATTGCATGTTGTGCAGTGCAATTCACGGTTGGCGATTTTTGTCAAGGCTATGAGGTCGGCTATCACCACTCCCATCCGTTCCACCGAACCTGTTATATAATCAAGCGCCTTCAATGAACTCTCGTCTTTCAGCGAGATGATATCTTTCAAGACCTCGGCGCAGGCAAGAATTGAATGCAGCGGATTCCTGAGATCATGCGTTATTGAATAGGCAAATGCCTCGATGTTCTGATTGGCGGCAGCCACCTCCGCCGCATAACGATTCACGACATCCCCGGCCTGCTTGCGATGGGTGATGTCAATGAAGGAACAGAGAAGGGCATGTTTGCCGTTGAAAGGTATCGGACGGATAAACACACTGGCCCAGAAAACAGAGCCGTCCTTTTTTTTAAGCTTGATCTCGTAATCCCAGACCTTTATATTTTCGCTCAAGTCCTTAAGAATTTTTTCCCTGTCGCGTTGATTCCAATAAAGGTCTTGTGTCGGAAGCACGGGGAGGTCATCCTTCGAATAGCCGAAGCATTGCAGCGCCGCATCGTTTGCATAAATAAATCGCCATTCCGGAATTTCAACGATTCCTATACCTCTGCACGACGATTCGGCTATGGCCTTGAAGCGCTCTTCGCTTTCCTGCAATGTTCTTTCGGCCCGATTCAGGTCGGTGAGATCCTGCAGCAGCACCAGAATGATGGGCGTCCCCTGCTCCTTTAAATAAGAGGCCCTGATCTCAACATCACGGGTGGATCCATCACGGCGAAGAGCCAATGCTTCAATGATTGGAACCTCCTCGCCGGCAAGAAGCTGGTTGATTCTCTGCTGAATTATCGAACGGAAGTCGGGATGATAAAGCTCTACGGCAGAGCGCCCGAGGAGCTGCGTTGCCGATTCAACGCCGAACAATTTAATGGCGGCGTCATTAACATAAAATATACTTATGCCATTATGCAAGTAAATCGCCTCCCGGGAGATCTCCATGATGGTTTCATACCGGTGGCGAAATTGGTCGGGTACCGCACTATCTGCCGATCCATTACTCGCTTGCATACCCTACCTCACTTTTATCCCCGCAAGGGGGGATTAAATTGAAAAAGCATGATTTTTTAAGGCATCAAAAAGCATGCCAAAAAGCAAATGGGCCGGGCGTTTCAATACGCATGGAAATGCGCTATCAAATTCAAATTCAAATGCGAAGTGCACCGGGCTCTCGCTTCGGGTGTATGAGGCGATAAAGGATAAAGCTTTAAAGCTCCGCCACGATTTCGATGGTGCGCATCAATCGTGTCCCGACCCGGATGACGGCGGAACAATTTAGTCGCCCCGGGCGGCATGAAATTTTTTCACGGCTTTTTTCACACTGCGGGGCCAAAGGGGGGTAGTTGGGAGTACCTGGCAAGGATCCAACAGGGAATTATTAAATTAAAAACCCTCCAATTTCATTTTAAAATCAATGACTTCGGAGGGTTTTTTATGGTAGCAGCGCAGGGAGTCGAACCCCGGACACATGGATTATGATTCCATTGCTCTAACCTACTGAGCTACGCTGCCA
>CAZYYB010000190.1:0-2988 GCA_964651515.1 uncultured Fibrobacteraceae bacterium | reverse complement strand
AAAGCCGGAGAAGAAGGACAAGGCCCCGGCGGGCGGCGACGGGAGCGGCAGGGGCGGCGGGATGGGCGGTATGGGGGGTATGGAAGATTATTGATTCAGGGATGAATCTCTAAAGGAAGGCCGCGATGCGAAAGTGTCGCGGCCTTTTTAATAACCAAAGAAAATCGTTACCGTCTACTCAGGTAGAAGAGCCGTATCCGGCGCGGGCATCCGGAAGAATTTGACTTTTTGTCCTCACTCTTCCTTCTCCGACTTCTTCTCATGCTCCCGCGACTTCACGAGCTTCGCCTCATCCGAATCCGGGTACTTTTCGAGGAGCTTATTCCAGACCAGGTCCCGTGACTTTTTCTTGTCGAGTTTTTCGTAGCAGAGCCCGAGCTTGTAGAGCGCGGTGCACACCTTGGGCCCCTGCGGGTAGTTGCGCACGTAGAGGAGCAGCGCCGACTCTGCGTCGTCGTAGCTCTTACCCGCGTAGAAGCACTCCCCTATCCAGAACTGCGACTCCTGCCCCTGGGAGGTTTCGGGAAAGCGGGTGGCGAGGTCCTGGAAGCCGCTCCGCGCGATGTCGAACCGCCCGGCGTTGAAATCGTCGGATGCGATCTGGAACAGCTTTTCGATCTCGGACTTCTGGGTCTTCGCCGAGGTGGAGTCGGCCACGAGCTTGGCTTCGAGCTGCTTCTGGACGTCCGAGGTGTTCTCGTAGATTTTTGACAGACGGTACTGGTTTTCCGAGAGGTTGCTGCCGAGTTCGCCGATCTTCTGGTCGAGCTCGCTGAAGCGCACCTGCTGGTCGGCCCGGATCTGGCGCAGGAGCTCGTTCTGCTCGGTCTGCTGATCGGTAATTTTCTTGTCCAGCGCCGCGATCTGCGTACGGAGGGTGTCCTGGACCGCGGTGATCTCCCGCGTGCGCAGAACGGTGACATAGGAGCAGGATTCGAGGAGCAGGAGAGATAAGAGAACGGTGGTGCAGGTAATAACCTTATTTTTCATGGAGGTGCCATCCTTGGGTGATAGAATTTTGGCAATTTTAGATTGAGGCCGATAGCCATAAAATAGCTACTGCTCAGATTTTGAGGGATCCAACGCGGGCGCGGTCATCGCGGCCGGTTATTCCCTTATGAAGATTTGAAATTGAAGGGGAGCCCCGGGGGGCGGTAACGAGAGACCGCGGCCTTTTACGGGCGAACGGGGTGGGGGTTTTAGCGGCGGTGAAAGATCACGGGCGGGGCGATATATAGGCGTCCGAAGGCCTGGAGCTTACAATACGCACACCTTTTTCTCCCCTGCAAACACCCATTCGACACTCGCCTCCCCGCCTTCCGGCACCTTGCCGTACTTATAAAAGAGCTCCCGGATCGCATCGCCGTACGGCTCGTCGGCCAGGATATGCGGCCCGCCAAAATTGACAGGATAGTAGAGGTGCATCGCCGGCGGCGCCAGGCGCTCCATCATGAGCCCCTCGTGCTCGTCGCGGCCGACGATGGTCTTTGCGCCCCGTTCATTCCGGAAGTGCCGCCCGATTTTGAGCAGCGGCATATCCCTGATCGAGGGCTTTTCGCAATGGGCGAAGTAATCGGTCAGTTTTGCGGCGAAACGTTCGTCGGTCAGCAGGCAGCCGCCGGCCGGGCAGGGGTAGTCGACGATGTTTTTCTCTTTTGCAAGCGCGATCTGCACCTTGCGCGAGCGCCCCTCGATACCGAGGAGCTTCGAGCGGTCGACCCAGCCCTCGCGTTCGGGCAGGGTCGGCTCGAAGTGCATCGCCGAGAGCGGCCGCAGCGTCAGGTCGCCGACGCCGGAGTGTTTGTCGATGATCGCCATGGCGCGGCGGTGCTGGGACATGGGGCGCTGGCCGAGTACCTCGCCGGTGAAAAGAAAGGAGGCGCCGATCTCGGCCATGTGTTCGGCCGCCTTCCGGATCTTGAGTGCCCGGCAGTCGAGGCAGGGGTTCAGGCCCCGGCCATGGCCATGCCGGGGAGATCGCACGATCTCCAGATACTCGTCGCCGAGCGCCACCCGCTTGAGCGGTATGTTGCCAAGCTGCCCGACCGCCTTTTCGACGGCGGCGCACCCGGCCGATTTGGGCGTGCAGGTGCAGAACGGGGTGACGAAGTTGATGGCGTGCACCTCGATCCCCTGGTCGATGAGAACTTTGGCGGCGAGCGTGCTGTCGAGCCCGCCCGAAAGTAAGCCTACTGCTCGGATCATTATGAAGTCTTTCCGCCGGAGATGGTCGGCTCTGGTGATTTTGAAGGTAAAAATACCCTGTGCGGGGGGATAATTTTCAGAAAAGGAATGAAAGAGTCCGGGCGTTCCCCCGGCTCCGCCGCCCCCCCTTATTTACGAAATTCGATTTTTTCAAATTTATTTGAATTGTTTTTCACCGAAGGCCCCTGAAGACACGGGTGTTTCTCATTAAAGATACCGGCCGTCCACACCGAAGGGGCAGCGGAATACCGGGCGCTTCGGCCGGGATGATGCGAGGGGGCGACTTCCCCCCTTAAGGTCTTTCTTTCACTTATTGCTTTAAAGCTTTTTCGGCAGCATAATTTTATAATAGCAGTGTCGGATCGTATTTTTATCTCCGTTCAAATGATTATCCAACACACCGTATATCCGGGGGACCGATAAAAAATTGACGTTACGAAGCATAATTTCCGATATGGACGGCGTCATCTACCGGGGCAAGCAACCGGTTCCCGGCGCCCGTGAGTTCGTGCACTCCCTGATCGAGTCGAAAACACCGTTCCTGTTCCTGACCAACAACTCCGAGCAGACGCCGCTCGACCTGAAGCGGAAGCTCGATACCATGGGGATCGACCGATTGACAGAAGCCAACTTCATCACCTCGGCGATGGCGACCGCGGCATTCCTGCACTCGCAGAAGCCGGGCGGCACCGCCTACGTCGTGGGCGGCGGCGGACTTATCAACGAGCTCTACAAATGCGGTTTTTCACTTTCGGAAAGCAATCCCGACTACGTGGTCGTGGG
>CAZYYB010000189.1:0-3009 GCA_964651515.1 uncultured Fibrobacteraceae bacterium | reverse complement strand
AGTCGAGGGAGAAGAGGTACTGGAACCCTTTCCCGTGCACCGGGCGCGACTCTATCTTGTAGAGGTTGATGTCGCGCAAGGCGAAGACGCTGAGGCACTTGTAGAGCGCCCCGGGAATATTCTTCATCGAAAAGACGACCGAACTCTTGATGTTTTCCGCAGAGAGCGGCGGGAACTTCGGTTTCCTTGCCACCACCAGGAACCGGGTGGTATTATCGGCGTCGTCCTCGATGTTGCGGGCAAGCACCTGCATGTCGAAGTCGATGGCCGCCTGGAGCGAGCCGATGGCGGCGGCGTCGCGAAGCTTCTCGGTCAGGATGGTCTTGACCGCCGCGGCGGTGTTCGACACCGGCACCGGCACATACTGCGGATGCTTCTTCAGGAACGTCCTGCATTGCGGGAAAACGGCCGGGTGCGAAAGGACCCGTCGGATTTTCCTCTTGTCGCCTCCCTTGTTCGCGATCAGGAAATGGCGGATGCGGAGCTGCACCTCGCCCGAAATGGAGAGGCCGCTTTCGAGCAGCAGGTCGTAGTTCTGGTGGATGCTTCCGGCAAGGGAGTTTTCGATCGGCACCACGCCGAACCGGAATTCGCCCCGCTTCACGCCGCCGAAGACGTCGCCGAACCCCGGCACCGCGATAAGCTTCACCCGCGGGCCGAAGTATTCGATCGCCGCAAGCTCGGCGAAGGCCCCGCGTTCTCCGGAAAAGGCAACACTCACAGGACTACCCTCCTCATCGCAATGAGATGCGACCCGTAGTAGTTGTCCGCCAGCGTGCTCTCGATGACGCCGAGCCGCGAACTGGCATGCACGAAGCGTCCCGAGCCGATGTAAATACCCACATGGTCGGGACCGCCGATAAATCCCCAGCGGAAAAACACCAGGTCGCCCGCCCGCGCGCTGTCGAACGGTACGGCACTCCCCGCGTTCACCATGTCGGTTGCCGAGCGGGGAAGCCGCATGTTCCAGGTCTCCCGGAACACCAGGCAGACAAGCCCGGAGCAGTCGACGCCGTCATGCGACATCCCGCCGTAGCGGTAGGGCGTGCCGAGGTAGGAGTAAAGAACCTTGCCCAGCCGCGAGGTGTCGGACTCGAGCCGGCCGCACGCGTTCGATGTATCGAAGAGCGGCGACAGCCGTTTCTGCCGCTCCTGCGCCTGCTCGCCGGGGTGCCCGTAGCGGATGGTCGACGACAGACATCCGGGGATAAGCGCGGCGATGACGAAGACCGTTCCGGCTGCGCATGCCGAAAGCGCGGCATGCCGGAGGGCCGCCGTCCCGGAGGTCACCGCCCCAGGCACTGGGCGGCCCAGGCCGCCTTGAGCAGGGTTTCTTCGTGCCATTTCGGCGCCATGAACTGTGCGCCGATGGGCAATCCGTCGCTTTCCCCCGCCGGAACGCTGATGCCCGGGATGCCGGCGAGGTTGGCCGAGACCGTATAGATGTCGGAAAGGTACATTTCGAGCGGGTCGCTGACCTTTTCATGCAGCTTGAACGCCGGCGTCGGCGCCACCGGCGACAGGATCAGGTCGCATTCTGAAAACGCCTGTTCGAAATCGCGGGTGATGAGGGTGCGCAGCCGCGCCGCCTTGAGGTAGTAGGCGTCGTAGTAGCCGGAGCTCAGCACGTAGGTCCCGATCATGATGCGGCGTTTGACCTCCGCGCCGAACCCCTCGGCGCGCGTGCGGGAGTAAAGATCCATGAGCGAAGCGGGATTGTCGGCGCGGTAGCCGTACTTTACTCCGTCGAACCGGGCCAGGTTCGACGACGCCTCGGCCGTGGCAATGATATAGTATACCGCTACCGCATAGTTGACTTTTGAAAGCGAAACCCCGGTCACGGTCGCCCCGCGGCTTCTCAAACCATCAAGGAGATTCATGAGCACGCCGCGGACGCCGTCCGAAAGCCCTTCGCCGAAATACTCCCGCGGCAGCCCGATTTTCAGCCCGGTGAGGTCGTTTGAATAGGTGGACTCCCGGTCGACGTAGGGCATCCTCGCATTGGTGGAATCGCGCTCGTCGGGTACCGAGAGCGCCGCGAGCAGGCTGCCGATGTCGCGTACGTCCGAGGCCATGGGGCCGATCTGGTCGAGCGAGGAGGCAAACGCGACGAGTCCGTAGCGCGAAATGCGACCGTAGGTCGGCTTCAACCCGACGCAGCCGCAATGGCTGGACGGCTGCCTGATCGATCCGCCGGTGTCCGAGCCGAGCGCCGCCGGTACCATTCCCGAGGCAACGGCCGCGGCGCTGCCGCCCGACGACCCGCCCGGAATGTACTCCGGTCCGATGGGATTGTGCGTTATGCCGAAGGCCGAGTTTTCCGTACTCGATCCCATGGCGAACTCATCGAGGTTGGTCTTCCCGACGATAATCGCTCCCGCGCTCCGCAGCGCTTCGACGACGGCGGCATCGTAGGGCGGCACGAAGTTTTCGAGCATCTTCGATGCGCAGGTCGTTTTGACGCCCCGGGTGCAGAGGAGATCCTTCAGGGCGATCGGAACGCCGAAGAGCGGCAGGCTCGCCTTTGCCGCGTCCGGCAAGGCGTCGAGCTCGTCGGCGCGTTGCAGCGCCGCGTCGGCGGTCACCGTGATGAAGGCATGGAGCCCGGACGGTCCGGAGTCCTTTTGGGCGATGAGCGAGAGCGAGCGCTCCACGACATCGCGGCATTTGAGCTCCCCGCGCGCCATAAGTTTCGCGGCTTCGGTAATGGTCGATTCGAAAAACGGCATGGTAAGCATTCCCGGTCAGGTGGTCGGAGTATCGGTAATTTTCAGTTTTAATCAGGTGGGGACACCGCTTCGCGGTTTCCCCTGGTCGGAGCGCGAAACGCGTCTCCGACGCACCCTAGGTAGAAAAAACATGGAAAAGGTCATATAACACGACCTTTCCATCGTAACTATGCGAAAACCACAAAAAGAATTTGAATTTGCTTTTGGATTCCGGCCCGGCCATCCAAAAAAATTCGTTACTACTCAGGTAGAAGAGCCGTATTTTTGTCATCGAAGCATT
>CAZYYB010000188.1:0-3091 GCA_964651515.1 uncultured Fibrobacteraceae bacterium | reverse complement strand
ACCACGGCATTGGCTATAAGTAAAACGAGAATGATGAAAAAATCCGGCCAATGCCGGACCGCGCCCGACAGAATCACCGCAATTTCAATCATCCACGGAATGGGACCCCAGAAATAGGAAAGGAATTTCAGGAGCGCGTTGGTTTTTTTTTCTTCAATTTCGTTCGGTCCATAGTGGACGAGCCGTTTCTGTGCCTCGGCTTGCGTGAGACCGTCCGTCGACGATCCTAATTTTGCCTGCAGGTCGGGCATGGGAAGGGATTTCAGATCGTCCTTCGGGTCAAGTATCGATTCAGGTTTATTATTGATTGAGAGTTTGTGGTCTTTCATAAGAGTTCCCTTCCATGGACTGCGGCATCGATAGAAGTTAGATCCTCACATGAGATGGCGTACTCCGGCTCCGAACTCTGGGTAGTTGCGGCTGCGGAGTCCGCTGCAAGCCTTGCTTCGAGTTGCTTCTGAACATCCGATGTATTCTCATAGATTTTTGACATGCGATACTGGGTTTCGGAGAGGCTGCTTCCTATTTCGGCGATCTGCATTTTAACCTCGCTGAACCGCAGCTGCTGGTCGGCGCGAATGAGGCGCAAAAGCTCATCCTGTTTCTGCTGCCGACCCGAATTTTTTTTATCCAGCGCGGCAATCTGGAGTGCAAGCGAATCCCGGACAGCGTTGAGCTCCCTCGTACGCAGGACCGTTATGTATGAGCAGCTCTGGAGGAGAAGGAAGGGAAACAGGAGCATCATGAGTTTTTTCATGCCTTCACCATCCTTTGTGCATATGGTTCCGATAACTTGTCCCTATGGTACTTAAAACCCCGACCATGCCGGCATTTTTATATTTCCGGCAGTAGTGACACGATGCAATCCGGTGCCATCCGGTCGCACCACAAAAATATCATTTCGTCCTTCATGATAATTACCGAATGCTATAAGTTGTCCGTCGGGCGACCAGGAAGGGTATTCGTTATTGCCCGGCATATTCGTAACCTGCCTGATATTCGTTCCGTCAGGCGAAATAACCCATATATCAAATTTGCTGTTTTTCCCCATTTCACAATAAGCGATCAAGTCTCCGTTTGGTGACCATGCGGGTGAATCCTCATAGTGTCCATTGAAGGTCACGTTGTGTTGATTCGCACCGTCGACATCCATGCGATAAATCGTAGGATTGCCGGTCCTGTCGGAGGCAAAAGCGATCTGGTAGCCGTCGGGTGACCAGCAGGGCGATGTGTTAATCGATTCGTTCGCTGTCAATTGCCGCACATTGCCGCCTTCGGGATCGCAGGTATAAATATCCATATTTCCTGTCGCCGATGATGCATAGGCAATGGTGCCGTCGACCGGCGAAACGTCGGGTGACGATTGAACATAACGGCTGTGAATGAATATTTTGTATGAACCGTTAACCAATGACCCTCTATAAATATCCGGTTTGCCCCGAAGATAAGAAACCCAGAGGAACCCGGTCGAATCCTCCCAGGCCGGAAACACGTTGATAACGCTGTTGTTCGTTAATATCCGCCGGTTGAACCCGTCGAAATCCATAACCCCTATGCTTTTTTTTGTGCCCTCATCATTGACATAGAGCATCCTTGTTTCAAATATACCCTTCTCGCCGTAAAGTATCTCCATGACTTCATTGCAGTACCGGTGCACCATGCTTCTCATCAGGTTCAAATCGCCCCGGATTGCCTTGCCCGCGATAAGCCCCGTGTCCGATACGCTCCGAAGATAGCAATCCAGGGCAACCTTTCCGCCGTCGACAGTATAATCGCCGTCGATATAAAGACCGACGTTGGCTTTGCTTAATGCGGCGCTGTCGTACCGATCATAACGGGATACCCGGAACCGGCCGCAAAAATCAAGGTCGTCGGCAATGAGCAGAGATGGATTGTTGTCACTGAGCAAAGAGCTGTTTGAAGATTTAAATGCAATGACCCCGATTGGAATAATGTCGAATTTGCCGGCGTAGATTTGAAGATTGAATTTTTCAGCGAATGAAAATCCATAACCAAGACATATGATCGTCAGCGCAATCAGTGTCGGCTGTCTCATAGGATCTATTTCTCGAAAAATGAAGGATCAAAGTTGAATCCGGATTTATCCGCTGAAAAACATGCTTTCGAAGATTCCCATTTTCGAAAGCAGAAAATCACTGAAGGGGTGGGCGTCCATATCGGTTCTACACCCACCCGATCCTGCACAATCAAAGCCGGTCATTTATTGTCCAAGCGCTTTCCATTCGTCGCGTCTATTTTTGGATCGGCAGTTATCATCGTCTATGGGGCAATTTGGAACAGCGGGGCGTTCTTTTCCGTAGGAGGTGATCTCCAGCCTGCCGGCGTTTATTCCATAGGTGGTAAGGTAACTTTTTGCCGCTCGTGCGCGTTTTTCGCCAAGTGCCATGTTGTATTCATCGGTGCCTATTTCGTCGGCATTGCCTTCGATTAAAATGCGGATGTCGGGGTTATCCTGGAGGAAGGAAGCAATTTTGCCAAGGATACTGATTGAGCTATCCGACAAGTCGTATTTATCGAATTTGAAATAAATGGGAAGAAAAACCCCCTTCATTTTGGCGGAAAGATTCGATACGGAAAAAGAGTCATTGTATGGTTGCTCGGCGTTGGCGGCAGAAGTTGATACTGTCGTGTGTGATTTGGCATTTGCCGCCGGTGCTATTTTTGTCACTTTTCTGTTGCATCCAATTGAAAATATTAAAGATGCGAATAGTATTGCATAAAAGGCGCCTCTCCTGTTACTCATTCCGCCTCCCTTGAAAATGGTTTGAAAACACGAATATGTTTCTGAATTGATAGCAAAAACCATGCAACCCTTGTCCCGATTTTGGCCCTGAAGATGATCAACGTAAACCATTATAATTAAAAATGAAGAATTATTGAGATAATTTCTTAGAAATAGGAATCGGCTTCCTATTTTATGGCTGAAATTGAACTCTTTCTCAGGCATCAAGACGACTATTTGCCGGGGGGTATCTGGACCGGTCTGGGCCTCAGGACCGGATATAAAAAAAAACCTGGTTCTTCCGACTTTTGTATGGGTACCCCCCATATGTTGTGTTAGTCTGGTTTC
>CAZYYB010000187.1:0-3259 GCA_964651515.1 uncultured Fibrobacteraceae bacterium | reverse complement strand
AAAAATACGAAAGCCGAAGCAAGCTTCGAGGAATTATACCCAAGAGATTAAAAAAGCCCTGAAATCTCGATGCTGCAGAGGTTTTCAGGGCTTCAGGAAATGCGGCCAGAAGGACTCGAACCTTCAACCTTCTGATTCGTAGTCAGATGCTCTATCCAATTGAGCTATGGCCGCAAAATAAATTTTATCAATTACTTACATCAAATCAGCCTTCAAATGCCACTAAAATCCCTCTGCGGGCACTCCACAACAGGGCTTCTAAATATAAATTATTGCCGACCGCCGGTTCAGTCGATCAGTGCAAGCCTTTTCTGGACGACGAAAGTGCCTGCCTTGAACTCGACGATATAGTATCCCGTCGTTATCCGCGCATGATTGAAAGCGATCCGGTAGGAGCCGGCATTCTGCATGCCGTTTACCAGCTGCCTGACCTGTCTTCCCTGCATGTCATAGAGTACGATGGATACGCTCGATACCGCAGGGAGTTCATAGGCGATCCCGGACTTTGACAGGGATAGGCTGCGGGGAGATGAAGCGGATTCCTGCGGCAGCACGGAAACAGAGCTGACCGTGAAGCTCCAGGCGGAAGACCAGGGGCCGTTCCCGGCACTATTGATCGCCAGGACCCGCCAGTAGTAGGCAGTTGCCAGGGTCAGGGGTACGGTAACCCTCGTAGCGCCCGAAAGGATCGTATCCGCAACCATGGTGAAGGTCGACGAGATGGAGTATTGAACATGGTAGGCCGAGCACTGGACCGTGTTCCAGCTCAGGGTCAGGGATGCGCCGCGCACCGTTGCACCGTTGGACGGCGATGCGAGCGCCGGCGCGGCGGGTGCGGTCTGATCCGTGAAGCTCCAGGCGTTCGACCACGGGCCCGAGCCGCCGGGGCCGGTTGCATATACCCGCCAGAAATAGGTCTCGCCGTCGACCAATCCGCCGACCGGCATGGAGAGGCCGGACAGGCCCGTCTGTCCGGCGAAAGTGGTGCTGAAGCCCGAGCTCGTGGCCGACTGCAGCGTGTAGGAGGTCGCCGCAGCGACACTGTTCCAGTCAAGCGTGAGGCCCGAAAGCTGCGTCACGGTGCCGCTTGTCGGCGAGGCGAGAACGGGCGCCGCCGGCAGGGGCGCCACGGTGAAGCTCCAGATCGCCGACCAGGCGCTCGTGCCGCCGGCATTCCCGGCATCGACCCGCCAGTAGCAGGTCGCGCCGTTGGACAGTCCGCGTACCGTGACGTTCGTCTGGGTCATGCCCGTCTGGCTTAAAACGGTGGAATTGAATGCGATGGAAGTCGACACCTGAATCCCGTAGGACCCCGCCCAGGGGGCGCTGTTCCAACTCAGGGCGATCTGGGGCGGCTGATTGGCGGTTCCGCTGGCGGGAGCCGCAAGGAGCGGCACCGGGGGAGTGCAGGCGACGACCGTGACGTTATTGCTGTTTTCGTTGACGACATAAAGGTAGCCGGTGACGGTATTGAGCGCCATCATCACCGGATAGGTTCCCGCCTGCAGGGTGGAAAAAGAGTTGGTTGCGCCATTCATGACCGTAATGCAGTTGCCGTCGGAATTCGCGCCGTAAACCATGTCGGTCAGCGGATTGACCGCCAATACATAGCACATGGTCCCGGTGGAAATAACCGATGTGGCATTCGTCGATCCGTTTATTGCAACGATGTCGTTCAAACCGCCGGCGTAGATCATATCGGTCACCGGGTTAACCGCTAACGAACCGGCATACGCATCGAGTATCGATGTCTGTCGGGCAATATTCGACGGCGTATTCCCGGTCGGCGCGATTGCCGTGAGGGAGGTGTCGCCGCCGCCCGCCACGTAGGCGATACCGGTGGACGGATTGATCGCCACCCCGGCCGGGGCCGCTACGACTGCGACGTTTGATGCCGCATTGGTGGCCCCGTTGATCACGGTGACGTCGCTGCCGCCGCTATTGACCGCATAGATCATGTCGGTGGCCGGATTGAGTTCGATCTGATAAGGGGCGATGCCCGCATCGACGCTCGATGCCGCCGCACCGACGGCCGACACGGCATTGGTCGTACCGTTTATTACCGCTATCCCGGCATTATCCAGCACATAAATCTTGTCGGTCACCGGATTGACCGCTACGGCCCACGATTGATTGCCGATGTTCACCGAAGATACGGCATTCGTCGTCCCGTTGATCACGGAAACGGCATTGTCGGATCCATCCGCCGCATAAACGATATGGGTGGCGGGATTCACCGCTATCCCGAGTGGTTCTGCTCCGATTCCAATGGTGGCGGTGGCATTGGTCGTCCCGTTTATCACCGTGACGGAATTATCCATGTAGTTTGCCACGTAAATTCTGTCGGTAACGGTGTCGATGCAGATTGCAACGGGCGTGTTTCCCGTCGCCACCGTTGCCACGACCGCATCGGCTCGAATCGTTCCGTACCAGGCCATCGCCGCAATTCCGGCACAACAGAGCACTCTGCCCGGTCGATCCATGCCGAGGTCCCTCCCTGAAATGATGGACCTCCCCGCCCGCTGCGGGTACGATCCGTTTTTTTGCAAAGGCACCGTCGGAAATCGCCTTGTTTCCGTCGGCAATAACCGGCTCAAAAGCAAGGATAAAATATATTACGGCAATCGCAACCGGTTCTCCGGGTCAAGCAGCCGCCCGGCCCCCAAAACCCGGAAAAAATGTGCCACCCTCTTTCCGGAGATACTATATTGTAAAACGATACCCACCTTTGCCAGAGGATGCCCCCATGCCCAGTCGCCGCTTCCTTCCCTTCAGTCTGACGCTTTTTCTTGTCGGTTTATGCAGCCAGTCGGTTTGGGCCGACTTCCTTCCCTCGCGCATCTACAAGGTCCGGACCGAGCGGAATATCGACAACGGGTGGAAGTTCTACAAGGGGGATGTCACCGGCGCCTCGGCGCCCACCTTCAACGATGGGGCCTGGCAGGTCGTGAACCTGCCCCATTCCGCTACCTACGGCGCGCCCGATTCCGCCGGCGAGCAGGGCAGCGTGCCCAACCCCTCCGTGTGGAACGGCGTCTGCTGGTATCGCAGCTCTTTCACCGTGCCCTCGACCCCAAACAACCAGAAGGTCTTCCTCGAATTCGATGCGGCGATGCAGAGCGCCCAGGTTTATGTCAACGGCACGCTCGTCGGCACGCACGATGACTGCGGCTATACGGGGTTCTATTACGACATCACCGGCCTGGCGAGTAAAACCGGGACCAACGTCGTGGCGGTCAGGCTCGACTGCAACTTCCAG
>CAZYYB010000186.1:0-3362 GCA_964651515.1 uncultured Fibrobacteraceae bacterium | reverse complement strand
TTGAATCGACGCCGCAGACGGTCGATGCGCTCATGAAGCTGGATCTTCCGGCGGGCGTGGATGTCGAAATAAAGGTGTAATCGGGCGCGACGGAGTTTGTGGTGCACCGATACAACGGAGCAATCGTGGAAGGCAGGGAGAAGCTATGCAGGGTTTAATCGGGAAAAAAATCGGGATGACCCGTCTGTTCGAGCAGGAGACCGGCAGGTCGGTCGCCGTTACGGTGATCCAGGTCGGCAGCAACGTCGTTCATCAGGTCAAGACGACGGCGATCGACGGGTATAGCGCGGTGCAGATGGGCTTCGGAGCGATTGCGGAAAGCAAGACGACGAAGGCCATCGCCGGACACTGCAAAAAGCAGGGTTCGACGCCGACGCGCGTAATCAAGGAATTTGCGTTTGACAGTGCCGACGAGCAGGTGGTGCCGGGTGCGAACATCGGGCCCGAGCTGTTCGAAAATGTAAAACTGGTCGACGTGATCGGCGTGTCGAAGGGCCGCGGTTTTGCCGGCGTCATCAAGCGCCACCATTTCATGCGCGGTCGGGAAACTCACGGCAATACCAACGTACGCGAACACGGGTCCATCGGGTCGAATACCTATCCGGCGCACGTTTTCAAGGGTCTGCGGATGTCCGGTCATCTGGGGAACGCCCAGGTGACCACCCGCAACCTCGGTCTTTTCGGGATCGACAAAGAAGCCGGTCTGGTATTCATAAAGGGAGCGGTGCCCGGGGCAACGCGGGGCATTGTCTTCATCCGGAAGAGCAAACAGGGAAAATCCGATAGAGGTGATCGTTCATGAAGAGTAAACTGTACCAGCAGGATGGAACGGTGAAGGGCGACATCGATCTGCCCGATGCCGTGTTTGCCGTGGACTTCCGGGAGCATCTGCTCTACCAGGTCATAAAAGGGTATCGCGCGAACCAGCGTCAGGGCACGGCCAACGCCAAGGGGCGCGCCGAGGTGTCGGGCGGCGGCCGCAAGCCGTGGCGCCAGAAGGGCACCGGCCGGGCGCGCGCCGGGTCGAATACCTCGCCGGTCTGGTCGCGCGGCGGCAAGGCGCATGGTCCGGAGCCCCGCGACTATACCACCCGCGTCCCGCGTCAGATGCGCAAGGCGGCGCTCGCCGTGGCGCTCTCCGCCCGTGCGGAGGAAGATAAAATTTTGGTCATCGACGCCATTCTTTTCGATCCGCCCAAGACCAAGGCGATGATCCGGTTCCTGAAGGCGCTGCCGCTTGCCGGAACGCGGAGCCTGCTTATTACCGAAGGGAACAACCGTCCCGCGTATCTGGCCGGCCGCAATATTCCCAATCTTGACATTAAACCGCTTTCCGAAATCAACGCCTGGGATGTACTCGACAGTGACAATATTATCTTCGGCAGCGAGCAGTGCATCGGAAAGCTCGAAGAGGCGGTGGTATCGTGAGCACCTATCATTCGATCATACGGTATCCGAGTATTACCGAGAAGAATACGCTGCTGCGCACGACGCAGAACAAGTATGTCTTCGAAGTCGCGACCAGGGCAACCAAGCCGCAGATTAAAAAAGCCGTCGAAAAACTGTTCGGCGTGACCGTCGAGTCGGTCAACACTATCGTGGTCAAGGGCAAGGAAAAGCGGACGGGCCGGTTTGCCGGCTATCGTTCGGACTGGAAAAAAGCAATAGTCAAGGTCGAAAAAGGTCAGACGATCGCCAAGTTCGGCGAAGTATAACCGCGGGCAAAGCATAGCATTTTAGGGAAGAGACGGGGATTAACCATGCCAATGAAATCATACCGACCGCTGACGCCGGTGCTTCGGTACAAGACGACCAACACGTTCGAGCAGCTGACGACCGATACGCCGTATAAGCCGCTCCTGGTCAGCAAGAAACGATCGAGCGGTCGCAACAGCAACGGTCGCATCACCGTGCGCCATCACGGCGGCGGCGCGCGCCGGTTTATCCGGCTTCTCGATTACCTCCGGGATAAGAAAAACATTCCGGGGACCGTTGAAACGATCGAGTACGATCCGAACCGGAGTGCGTTTATCGCCCTGATCAAGTATAGCGACGGCGAACGTCGCTACATTCTTGCCACCGCCACCATGAAGGTCGGCCAGAAAATCGTGTCGGCCGATAATACGGAAATTACGGAAGGCAACTGCATGCCGCTCAAGAACATTCCCCTCGGGACGCAGGTGCACAACATCGAGGTTCTCGAAGGGAAAGGCGGACAGATCGCCCGCAGCGCCGGTGCCTATGCGGAAATCATCGCAAAAGAGAATAAGATGGTGCAGCTCAAGTTCCCGTCGAGCGAAGTACGCAACGTTCGCGAGAACTGCCTGGCAACCATCGGGGCGGTATCCAACGGCGATCACGAAAAAATGGTGATCGGGTCGGCGGGGCGTAAACGCCACATGGGATTCCGGCCGACGGTGCGCGGTGTGGTCATGAATCCGGTCGACCACCCCATGGGTGGCGGCGAGGGAAAATCCAAGGGCGGCGGCGGATGGCATCACCCGGTATCGCCCTGGGGCCAGAAGGCCAAGGGGCTCAAGACACGAAAGAAACGGAAACCGTCGAGTAAATACATTGTACGACGCAGAACGAAGTAGTGATAGCCAGAGGGAACCAAACCTATGTCTCGGTCGATAAAAAAAGGTCCGTTTGTTGATGGTCATCTGCAGAAAAAGGTCGATGATGCAAACCGGACTGGTCAGAAGAAGGTTATTAAAACCTGGTCGCGGCGTTCCACCATACTTCCGGAGTTTGTAGGGCATACGTTTGCCGTCAATAACGGGAATAAGTTCATTCCCGTCTACGTCACCGAGAATATGGTCGGCCACAAGGTTGGCGAATTTGCTCCGACGCGGACTTTCCGCGTTCACAGCGGTTCGGGAAAGACCGACAGGACCGCCTCATCCGCCGGCATGGCGGCATCCGGAGGTCCGGGTGCTTCGTCTGCTGCTCCGGCGGCAGCCGCATCGCCGGCAGCGAAGTAATATAAGGAGGAATAGTGGAAGCAACGGCAAAAATTCGATATCTGCGGTCGACCCCGCGTAAGGCCCGTCTGGTGGTCGATGCGGTGCGGGGAAAAAATGTGAGCGTGGCGCTCGGCCTGCTTGAAATGACCATGGTGCAGAAGGCGGCCGTGGACGTCGCCAAGCTTTTAAAGTCGGCCGTGGCAAACATGCAGAGCAAACACAGCGAAGCGGCGATCGATGTCGATGAGCTTCGTATTGCGGAGATCAAGGTGGAAGAGGGTCCGGTGCTCAAAAGGTTCCGGCCGTGTGCCCACGGCAGAGCGGCCCGTATCATCAAGCATATGTGTCATATTTCGGTAACCATCAGTAATTAAGGGGAGGACTCGTGGGTCAGAA
>CAZYYB010000185.1:0-3391 GCA_964651515.1 uncultured Fibrobacteraceae bacterium | reverse complement strand
GTCAAGACGTCCGGCAAGTGCCGTAAAAGGGCTATCCCGAACAGAAACTATTTAAACTCACCGAATTTGAGCCGCCATCATATTCTTCCGATGCATCCAGAAGAATTCCTAAATTCAGCCCGGCAAGGACATACGGACTGAAAGCGGGTACTCCATTCATTGGGGGTAGTGAGGGGTATTTCAGCTTCACGTTAACCGGTATGGAAAGGTAATCGTATCCAATATCGTACGTTTCAAAAGTACCATCACTCCACTCTCCGCCCCGCCGTGCATATTCGATACCCGGTTCGAAGGAGAAATACTTGTTATATGCCATTTCAAATACGCCGCCCAACAGAAAACTTGACCTGAAATCGCTCGAGGAACTCCCCTCCGGGAAGGAACTATTTTCCCGAAACCATCCAAGGCCGATGAATCCCCCGGGGCGCCAGGTTATCTCCTGCCCGCCCGGAGCAGAGCTTTCCAATGCCGCATGGGAGGTATTGTTCACCGGCTTGTATTGAAAATTGGATTGATCGCCCCCGGCCTCATGATCGATCTTATCGATCGTGCTATAATCCAAAGTTTTTACATCATTATTCCCTACCACGATTTTCACGCTGACGCCATGGATTCGCTCGACGATAACGCCCCTGATGACCTGGCCATCTTTCAAATAAACGACATCGATTCCCTGTTGCGGCAATGCCGGGATTGCCATGCATGCCAGAAACAGTGTGCTGAAAATAAAATATCGAACCCGATTCATCAGTGACTCCCTCCTGGTAGATTGTGAATACCGCCATCTTCTCCACAAATCAGTAAGAAAAACTCATGATTTCATAAAACTCTTTGCCGGATTACTTTGCATGAAACGGTTGTGCCGTGAATGTTGCGGAAACGACCGGCATAATGATCGTATCGTATTTTATGACAGTTGCTAAATATATACATGGCACCTATTTCAAATCAAGGTAATTTTTAGAAGGAACCTGGGCGCCGATTTTTATGGAGGCCGGTAATAATTTCCACAGGGGCTCGATCAACGATCGCCCATGCGGGTGAGCCTTCTGAAAAGTCGAATTTAAGGAAGATAAGCAGTTCTACACTGGTTTTGGCATTTTTTTCGCAGAGGTCGCGGGGGTCCCCGCCAAAGGGTGTCGGTTATGAAGCACTCCCACCTCGCGCGGGTGACCCGGCTCGGCCATCCATAAGAATTTGAATTTGGATTCCGGCCATCCAAAAAAAGGATTTTGACCCTTTCAAAAACTTCCCCGCAATAACTAACCCTCAAGCTATTTTCGCGCAGAGACGATATCTCTATTGAACAGTTGCACGGATGCAGCTTCGACCAAGGATGAGGTCCGGAATGGCTTACAAGCCCGAACGTTCCACCAGTATGCGGCAGGGTCGATTTCTCTGGATGCCCGAGGGCACGCGCAGCGAATATCTCGTCTCACTGCACCGGAAGATCGAGGAGGGGTACTTTTTCAGCGAGAAGATCCTCTCCTGCATCGTCGAGGAGCTGGCTCCCGCCTACTCGGATTCCATCAATGACGAGTCGGAATAACCGGCCCGTCGCGGCGGGTCACGGGTGCGGAACCCGTGCGTAGCGGTTCACCGGGTCGCCGCTCGATATCCCGGCACCCTTCTCCTGCAAAAGCTATTTTTTTGCGGCTATGGCCTCATCGCGATCCGCTTTCATAACCGGGATAAACGGCTTCGTCGGCACCTACCTCGCCGAGCATCTCCTCTCGCAGGGATGGACCGTCGGCGGCATCGACCGGCAGGGGTCGGCGGCCGGCAGAGGGTATGACTACGTTCAGGGCGATATCCTCGCTACCGCGGAGATCGCCGCCATCCTCGAAACCCGCCGGCCGGATAGGATCTTCCACCTTGCCGCCATCAGCATGCCGTCCGCCGTCGACCAGTCGCCGCAGCCGGCCCTGTCGGTCAACATCATGGGAACGGTGTCGGTGCTCGAAGCGGTTCGAGCCGCGGCCCCTTCCGCCCGACTCCTTATAGTAGGATCATCAAAGCAGTACGGCCGGATCGAAGGGTCCGCTCCCCTAACCGAGGAGCACCCTTGCCGACCGACCGATCTCTACGGGATTTCAAAGCAGGCCGGTGAGACGATCGGCTTGGAGTATGCCGGCCTGTTCGGGATGGACATCCGCTTCGCCCGATCGTTCAACCATTCCGGGGCGGGGCAGCCACCCGCCTTCGTCTGTTCCGACTGGGCGCGCCAGACCGCCGCGATCGAGCTTGGCATCGCGGACCCGGTCCTCCGTGTCGGCGACCTGACTTCGGCCCTCGATTTTTGCCATGTCGCCGATGTCGTCCGCGCCTACGCGCTGATTCTCGACAAGGGTAAGTCAGCGGCGGTGTACAATGTATGCAGCGGTAACGCGATCTCGCTGCGCGGCATGCTCACGCTCATCGTTTCGAAATCATCGAGGCCGATCGCGGTGGTCGAAGACGCTTCCCGGCTGCGCGGCCACCGGGCTCCCGCGATCATCGTCGGCGACCGGACGAAAATTTCCCGCGATACCGGCTGGGAGCCGGGGGTGCCGATCGGGAAAATGGTCGACGACCTGTACCGCTATTGGATCGATGTTCTCTCGGCGGACGTGAAATAAGGCGGCGGGAAGTATTTTTTAAAGTGGTTTTTCACGTTGTTTTTTTTGGAAAAGTCAAATTCTTTTTTTGGATGGCCAAGCCGGAATCCAAAAGCAAAGTCAAATTCTTTTTTTGGATGGCCGAGCCGGGTCACCCGCGCGAGGGAGGAGTGCTTCATAACCGGCACCCGTTGGCGGGGACCCCCGCGACCTCTGCGAAAAGCAAAAAACCAGATCTTTAGTTGATACTTTTCACACTGCATGGGGGAAAAATCTTGTCTTATGACCTTTCCCCATGTTTTTTCTACCTGATGTGGGCGTTGCGGGAGTGGGAGAGCGCTTGCCAAAGGCAAGCATCGCCGACCACTTCCGCAGGAAGGGGTGCGTCGGAGACGCGTTTCGCGGCTCCGACCAGGGGGAACCCGCGAAGCGAGGTTCCCCCACCAAAGGTGGTAAGGCTGGTTCCCCCACCTGAGCAGTAACTTTTTTTCTTTCAGGCTATTATTTGTATTGGTCACTTCTTCATAAGGAATTTTCCTATGGAAACAGGCATGGATTTATGGTCAACGCCGCCGTATAAGGTCGCCGATATCAATCTGGCGTCCTGGGGACGCAACGAAATGGAGATCGCCGAGCAGGAGATGCCGGGGCTCATGGCTATCCGGGCGAAATATGCCCGGCAGAAGCCCCTCGACGGCGTTCGCATCTCCGGATCGCTGCACATGACGATCCAGACCGCGGTGCTCATCGAGACGCTCCGAGAACTCGGCGCAGAGGTCCGCTGGGCTTCGTGC
>CAZYYB010000184.1:0-3410 GCA_964651515.1 uncultured Fibrobacteraceae bacterium | reverse complement strand
CGGATCGTCGCCGACGTGCGGCAGATGGGCGGCCGCGACCCCTCCTTCATGCTGCAAAGCCAGTTTTCCATGACCGAAGAGCGGATCGAGAGCGCCTTCATGGGCATCGCGGGAACGCTCGACCGCGGCGTCTTCCTCCTGGCAATGGTTTCGAGCATCTCGCCCTTCCTGGGGCTTCTGGGCACGGTGTGGGGGATCATGAACGCCTTCTTCGAGATCGGCAGCCAGGGGTCGGCAAGCCTGCCGGTCGTGGCGCCCGGCATCGCGGAAGCGCTCATCGCCACGCTGGCGGGGCTCGCGGTCGCCATTCCGGCGCTCTTCTTCTACAACTACTTCAACCATCGCGCCGAGCGCATCGAGACCGACATCGACGGGTTCAGGACCCTCCTGCTCGCGCGGATCAAGCGCGAGGTATTCCTCGACCTCTATGAGGGGGGGGGGAGTGCGTGAGAAACCGCCGTCGACGCGCCCTGATAAGCGACCTCAACCTGACCAACCTGATCGACGTCATGCTGACGCTGCTTATCATTTTCATGATCACCGCGCCCATGATGACGCAGGGGGTGCAGGTCGACCTGCCGCCCGCCGATGCGAAGAACGTCGAGGTCTCCACCTCGATCCAGGTTTCCATCGACAGCCACCGCGAGCTCTTCATCGACGAGGAGCGGGTGTCGCTGCCCGATTTCGCGAGGCGCTTCCGCGACGTGTTCGCCTCCCGGACGCAGGTGCCGGTATTTGTCAATGCCGATAAACGGGTGCCGTACGGCCTGGTCATCCGGGTCATCGCCGACATCCAGAATGCGGGCGTCGTGAAACTCGGCTTCATGACCCAGCCGCAGGAACCGAAGAGCGACGAGTGAGCGCCGTGGAAGCCGCCCCCCCTTCGCCGACGCAACCGCCGGAGGGGACGCTCTCCGCGCCGAAGGCACTGGCCGTCTCGGTGCTGCTCCACCTTCTGGTCATCGTCGGCTTCCCGCTCATGCTCGCCCTGACCTCCCGCACGGTAACCTTCGAACGGCCGCCCACCTTCCAGCTCGTCACCGCAGTGCCCGAACCCGCTCCCGTGTCCCCGAAGGCGCGGCCCGCGCATAAGAAGGCCGCCCGGGAGGCCGTCCATAAGCGGCCCGTTCCAAAGACCGGGGAGAAGCCCGTTGCCAGGGAGAAAGAGGAGACCGAGGAGAACGTCGACGAGCTCGCCTCCATGCTCAACGAGCTGCCGAAGGCCGCGAGCATCGCCACGGTCGGGGAGTTCAAGTACACCTGGTACCTCGATAGCGTCAGCCAGAATATCGCGCGGTACTGGAACCCGCCGGGCGGCGGCGGCGCGCAGCGGGTGCTCGTCTCGTTCACCATCCGCCGCGACGGTTCCATTGCCGATCCGGTCATTGCGAAGGGTTCCGGGGACGCAACGCTCGATAACCTCGCGCTGCGGGCGGTGAAACTGGCAGCGCCCTTCGGGAAACTGCCGCCCGATTTCCCTTCGGAAAAGCTCGACCTTACCTGTACCCTTATTCCAACGAAAGCGGCACCATGATCCGTAAACTTATGCTCCTCATCGCCCTGCTCGGGCCCGGCTGCAAGGGCCACGCCGAAAAATTCAACCTCAACATCTATGCCGGGCACTACGACAGCATTCCCATCGGGGTCGTGGACTTCAAATCGACCGGCGTCGGCCTCCTGCCGGGCGCCCTGCCCTCGTCGGTCATCGCGAGCGACTTCGACCTCTGCGGCCGCTTTCAGGTGGTCCGGAAGCCCTCATTCGACAGCGCCGCCTTCGCTTCGCAAAGCGTCTCCCTCTACGTCTCCGGCGACGTTTCGCAGTCGGGCAAGGAGATCGTGTTCACCTGCTGCGTGAACGACATCGGGGCGCAGGCGCCTCTTTTCAAGAAGCAGTACCGCTGCCCCGCGGCGCAGGTCAGGACTACGGTCCACGGGTTTTCGAACGAGCTCTACACCATGCTGTTCGGCGACAAGGGCATCTTCCTGAGCCGTATCCTTTATGTAAAAGCGGCGGGCGGCGAAAAGAACATCGCGATCATGGATTTCGACGGGTACAACTGCCGGCAGATCACCGCCGGCAAGGTACTCTGCCTGTTCCCGGCCTTTGCCGACTCGACGACGTTCGTCTTTACCTCGTACCTGCGGGGCAAGCCGGACATCTACCGGGAGGCGCTCGTGGGCGGGAAACCGGCCGTCATCGCGGCAAGCCGCGGCATCCAGGTCTCGCCGGACGTGTCGCCGATCGATGAATCGGTGGTCTACGCCTCCTCGGTGAAGGGCAGCCTCGACATTTACACCTGCGCTCTCGACGGGAGCGGCAAGAAGCAGCTCACCTTCGGGGGCGGCAGCATCCAGACTGCGCCCTGCTGGTCGCCGAGCGGCTACCAGATCGCCTATACCTCGGACCGCTCCGGCAATCCGCAGATTTACGTAATGGACGCCGACGGCGGCAACCAGCACCGTATCACGCATGTCAGCGGGTACTGCGACGCCCCCGCGTGGTCGCCAAAGGGCGACAAGATCGCCTTTACCTCCATGGCGCCGAGCGGGAAACTCGACATCTGGGCGGTGTCGCCGGACGGCTCGGGCGAGATGCTGCTCACCAAGGGGGCCGGGCATCACGAGTATCCCGCCTGGTCGCCCGACGGCATGCTCATCGGCTACATCGGCCGGACGGGCGGCAGGAGCGACTTTTTCGTCATGAAGCCCGACGGGAGCCATGTCCGGCAGGTGACGAAGACCGGGGACGTTTCGCAGCCGGATTGGCAGAAATTCTGAGGATTAGTGCAAAAAATATTAAGGCAAGCAGGTGGGGGAACCAACCCTGTTGCCTTTGGTGGGGAAACCTCGCTTCGCGGGTTACCCATTTTGCCCAACAGGCAACATGGACGGATTATTATAGCTTTCAATTGCAACGCTCCCATAAGGTAGAAAACAACGGGTAAACAAATGCTTCGTAGGGGCGATTCACGAATCGCCCTGCCTTTGTCGCCCTGGGAAGGGGACCGGAGGAAAAGAGCGTGAGCCTCGAACACGCCAAAACATCGGATAGTCAAAGCTCACGCAATCGCCCTATCCCACTCCTTTTAAAAAAGGAGTGGAACCAGGTGCTTCTCCTCACTGCCGACAATGTCAAAGAACAGGCGGTTGCCGGGTCGCGGCGGCGCCGCCACCCCGAATTCATCAATTTTAAGTAAAATGCAATAAAAAATAGCTAAAATAGAAGAAATAAGATAAGTAGGTGAAAATAAATGAGATAAGCGTAGGGTTCACTATCTTGAACCCCTATGCCGTCGGCTCTACCCCGCCCCCAATGCCGTTCTGTGAATCATCCGCCGTGTTCTTTTTGAACACGTTTAATCTCTTGGGTATAATTCCTCGAAGCTTGCTTCGGCTTTCGTATTTTTCTA
>CAZYYB010000183.1:2425-3413 GCA_964651515.1 uncultured Fibrobacteraceae bacterium | reverse complement strand
AAACCCAAAAACACCAATAAAATCAACAATTCGCACCCTATTCAGCAGGCCCTATGTAAACCCTTATTGCTTGCGCCATGGTTTCAATCCCGTCCTTTTAAGCATTTCGTGATTATGCAAGCGGCAATTAATGTAACGACTCATCGGTTCTTTAAACGTCAGCGGTGAAAACCCGTCCAGGTGGCACACCACCGGGAAACTGACCTGGTCGCGCCAGGTATATTTCATCAGGTGCTCCCACCAGTGTTCGGATATCCTGCGCAGGGTGTCGGATTTCCTTCTGACCAGGCACCCGCACCAATACAGCCCGTTATTTGACGTATAAAACTTCCTGTACTCCCGTTCCTGCACGATATCACTCCCCGATGCATCGAATTTCCTGAATTGCCTGCAGGCGGCAAACTCCTCATAGATGCACGACCGGCGAGGATGCCTGAACAGGAGCATATCGCCGTTCGCAAGGCTGGCAACGCATGCATCGATGAATCCGGCATTTCTCAAGGAACAATTTCCATCGAGATAAATGGTTATGTCGTAGTCGTTTAATACCTCGATTTTATCCGGGAACAGCTTGTACCATCGGTTCATGAGCCTGGCGTTTAAATTTTTCCCGGGAACGGGCGCTTCGCATATTTTCCACTGGTTATCAATTATCCGGGGGTTATCGGTAAAATGGTAGAAATCGGCGGGAATCGATTGCGGCATCAGCGGCTTCAGATCGTCATACCGATCAAAAATTGCCGTATAAACGGCGATCTTCAGGCCGGTCGACGCCGCTTTTTTTAACGGACTTCCCGGAATACCCCCGCTTCGTTCATCGCGCATACCGAGTACGCCGCGCACCGGCGGGGCACACGGTCTTCTGCCCGGCAGGGTTCGGGGTAGCGGCTTCTTTATTATCCCTTTATCAGTCTCCGGCGCGAACTCATTCCAGGATATGAGCCGCAGCGAAGCATCGATATTTTGACGGTACTCGTTCCAGGTAATG
>CAZYYB010000183.1:0-2415 GCA_964651515.1 uncultured Fibrobacteraceae bacterium | reverse complement strand
ACCTCTTCGTCCTTTGGAAGTTCAAAATTGATCCTGCCCCGGATTATTCCACAGCCGGTTCGCTCGTCGTTTATCGTGACAACATTCCCGAAATTTTTAACCAGCCACATCTGGGCCTTATAGACGTCCCCATACCAGGGGCCGCTTCCGCTCTCGCTTCTCTCACGCTCCGTCCGCCGGTACGTTGCCGATTCTTCGGGCGGCCGGCAATCGTGTAAAACGATGAACCCGTTTTCCGATAGATGCCGGCTTGAATTTAAAACGTCTCTCAGCACCTGCTCGCAGTGGTGCAACCCGTCGATAAAAACGACGTCGTACCGCTCTCCGGGCGGCATCACATTAAAAGCATCGTCCGAGGCCATTTTACAGGTGGCTTCCGCCGTGCCGCAAGGATCTATGCTACATTTTAACGAGGCGCGTATTTTCTTAAAACACGCTCCATTGTTCGACCCGATTTCCAGATACCGGCATGGATCGAATTGCCCCACCAGATAGTTAATGATATCCCAGCAGCATAAATTCGCACCGGGAACTATTCGAAGTGGGCGATTTAAAACCCGCGAATGATGCGATGCGGGAGTGTAATTCATGGCAGGGCGGCGCGGCGGCAACGGCCGGGTTTGTCGAACCGGCTCTCCCATTAACAGTTGCCGCCAGGATGCCCCGTATTTATCTCTCAGAACCTTTTGCATCTCCTGCGTCGCTTCCCTGCTGTAGGTAGCAATCTGGCCGATTTCCTTCACCGTCCGGTGCTCCAGGTGAATAAAGGAGGAATCGTCGTCGACGTAGGTTTTAAATCCTTTTTGGGCCGCCCTCCAGCAGAAATCGGCGTCCACCGTATAGCCCTTTGTTATATTCTCGTCAAATAGTCCAATGGCGTCGAACAGGTCGGTTTTAATTACCGGAGCCGTAAACTCCACAAACTTCACCTCCCGCAGACCACTTCCCGCTTTTTTCATCTGGCGCCAGCAGGAGTTGAAGCTCGGGGAGAGTATTTTTATGTCTTCCCGGTCCATGACGTTTTTTATCCGCCCGATGGCTTCGCGGGATATCTGGATGTCCGAGTTCATGAGCCACAGGGCGGGATACGATTTTTTAAAATGCTCTATCGCGAGATTCCAGCCCTTTGTAAAACCCTGGCTTTTCCCGCTTATGGGATCTATTTTCCAGCATCGATTCTCCCCCTTGTACGACCCGTCGCCGGTCGACCCGTTATCGATGACAATCGCTTCGGGGATGGTCCGGGCTAACCTGTCGGTCATTTCAGGGGTATTGTAATGGAGGATCAAAATTCCAATGTCCATGTTTCCCTTTTTAACCATTTTCGCAATATTATTGTCGGTTCAGGCGCAAGCATGCTTTAAATGATACCGAACAATTGAAGCGGCTCATCGCGTAAGCAACCTCTGAGCGATTTCCATGATTTTATCCGGATTAACCGAATAACTTTGGCAGTTCCGCACGGCTCTGCAGATTTGAGCATTAATGCCTTTATAGGAGCGAGAATCCAAAAATTCCACGGTTTTTCTGTCAGGCCAACCGTGTATGGCGAACCAATCTTTCACCTCTTTTGATAAATTGGATCGTAGAATGCCGGGTTTATCGGCATTAAGTGTGATGAGTTCATGGCCGAATGCATCGGCTATTTTCTTGGCCTGCCAATTCCCATCACCCATTGGAAAGATTTCTATAATTGACCCTCCGGCGGGCATAAACATCTGGTTAACCGTGCCTGCGCCATGCGGCGCTATCAATAACCTGGTTGAACGGAATATATTTACCTGTTCCTCAAAAGGAAGGTATTCGAGCTGCACGCATCTTACCGGCATATCAAATGTTTTAAGCTTGCCGAATAGTTCATCAGTTTCTTCATAAACTCTCCGGTTTGTTCTTTTAATGAGAGTAATCCCCCTATCGGTTTTTTTAATCGGGATTAAATCGCTTATAAACTTCGCAAAAGGGACCAACTCGTTAAAATCCTTTATTATCGGATGCGATATTTGCTTAATGTCCGGGCCAAAAGCCCGAGCATCTTTAAGGTACGGCTTACTTATTGGTATGGTAACGATGGGATTGACAGAAAAAAATGAGACAATTTTTGTGTAGCTACCCTGATACCACACCCGGCAATCCCTGCTCTTCAGTGCATCCGCCCTTTCCAATTCATGATAAAGGCCGAGCATAGATTCCATCATGAAGTGATAAAAGGAACCGAAAATCGGGATGAAATATTTTGCAGTCAATGAGCGACCACTCCTTTTATAAGATTGGGGCAATAGTGTTATTGATCGTATACCGAATATTTATCGCGGATTTCATCATTAGCAACAACATTTGACTAATCATGAAACCATTCGGTCTTGTTACTACTCAGGTCTTTTAGCCCACAACGGGTTGTAGTGTAGGAGGCCTGAG
>CAZYYB010000182.1:0-3425 GCA_964651515.1 uncultured Fibrobacteraceae bacterium | reverse complement strand
ACCGTGCGGTCGCGGTCGAAAACCTGGAAACGGTAGGATTTATCCGCCAGACCGGCCGGATTGATGACGGTCCCGTCGGAGAGGGTATCGGTAAAGGTGGGCGAGGTGTTGTAGATATCGTCGTAGCTGGAACCCGGCCCCTCCCCTTTCCAGATCTGCCGGACCGAAAGCCCGCCGCCGAAACCGGCGGAAAAGCGTCCCGAAAGGTCGAGCGTGACCTGGCGGGAGTGCGGCCCGAGCTGGTTCCCGAGCACCTGGCCGAAATTCACCGGGTAGTTCATGTTCTGGTTCGTCGCGGTCGCGGTGGTGTAGACCCACGGCTCGATCTGCAGCACCTCGGCCCGGAAAAGCGAGAGCGGCAGCCAGGGCAGCGGATTGAACAGCTTGATGCCGAAGAGCCCCCCCCACTTGTCGTCGAAGCTGTTGTCGCTCACGAACCCGGTGAGATCGCTCATGTCGTCGACGACGAGTTCCCCGTAGGCGGCGAGCCGGGTAGAAAGGCGCGCCTGAAAATCGAAGGACATGATTTCATTGTCGTAATCCCCGAGGATGTGCTCCGAAAAATAGAACGGGAGAAACGGCATGCAGTAAATCGGGACGAACTCCCGGTTGTCGGTGATGATGGCGTCCGAATAGCCGACCGAGAACGACGGTGACGGCGAAAAGGTGATGTGCTTGGCATAGATGACCCGGTTCTCATCGTACGTATCCGCGATCAGCTTGCCGATGAGGAAGGTATAATTCAGCTTCCCGATGGTTTTATCGAGCTTGATCTGCAGAAACGGTTTGCCGACGCCGGAGAAGATCATGCCCTCCGAATCGTCGTACCCCCAGGAGACCCGGTCTTCCCCGATTTTCAGATCGAACCACGGCGTGGGGAATTTCATGTACGCGGTGAAATCGTCGTACCCCATGAGATGGCTGGGCCCCCCGTTTTGACCCATGATCTGGGAATAATTCTCTCCGGAATCGGGCTTGTTGGTCTTTACCCACTGGCGGAGAGAGCTGTATTGCGTAATGATGCTCCCGTCGACATAGGTCGCCACATTGCCGATCGTTGAATAGAGGCGAACGCCCTCGGCGGAGGTATTGGTAACCTCCCGGTGCCGGCTCAGGCTGTCCACTCCCGCCGCCGTAAAACCGGGAATGGAGAAGTTGCTGTCCTGGACCGCGAAAGACGTGGTGACGTGGGGAACCACATAGGTGTTCCAGCCGTCGAAATAGATCTGTCCGGGCTTCGCCTGTGCTTCGTGATTATCCGCCCCCTCCCGCGCAAATTGCCGGAGGTAAAACTGGTTGATGGCGGTATCGGTGATAAGCCGGTTCCGCGCGGCGTACACCAGGAGCGAACAGACCTGGGCCTCGGTAAAAGGTCGGCTCGAAAGGCTGATATCGCCGACCCTGCCGGGGAAGTCGATCATGCCCAGGTAGTCGTAGACCGGATGCGTGAGGGGAACGTCGTAGGAGGGTGGGCCAGCCGAAATATTCGTGCCGCTGCCGATAACCGATAGCGCAAGGATAATGAGCCGAACTGCCCGAATGCGCCTATAATGCGGGGTAATCATTAAAGGTCGAGTCGCCTCCGGGTTCGGCGTAATGGAGTGAAATGCGGCATGGAGCCGACGTCCGTTATGTGAGCGGTACGAAAATGCGTATATTATAAAATACCTGTTTCTGGACGCCTCGGGCAATCCGGAGCGGCGATTTCCGCCCGGTTTTGCGTGAACGCCGATGAAAAATGTACATTATAACCGGGAATTTTATCATTGCGGACCCTTATGGACGACAAACCCTCCCTTACTTTACATATCTGCTGCGCTCCCGACGAGGCGTGGGTGGTCCATACCCTGCACGACCGCTACGATCTGACCTGCTTTTTCTGCAACCCGAATATCGCCCCGGAGGAGGAGTACCGGCTGCGCGCCGGGGAGGCCCGTCGGGTTGCCGACCACTACCGGGTGCCTTTCTTCGAGGATGTCTACGAACCCGACTCCTGGGAAGCGGCGATTGCCGATGTCGCGGAAACCCCCGAGGGGGGGCAGCGGTGCCGTCGCTGCTTCATGCTGCGGTTTCGCAGGACCGCCGCCTTCTGCCGCTCGCGATCGCTCCGCGACTTTACGACGGTCCTGAGCGTGAGCCCCCATAAGAGCATCGGGCTCCTCAACGAGTGCGGAACGGCGGTCGCCGGAGAGTACGGCCTCTCCTACGAACCTTTCGATTTCAAGAAGAAGGACGGATTCCGCCGAAGCGTGCTGCTCGGCAATGAGCTTGGTCTCTATCGCCAGGATTACTGCGGATGCCGCCTGAGCAGGGAGGAGCGGAATCGACGGAGGGCGCCCCCTGGATAAAATGTTGCACACCCCTGAACCGTTCCTTGCCAGTTTTGGCCGGAAGGATGTATTTTCGATACTCTTTCGGGGCGTAGCGCAGCATGGTAGCGTACTTGAATGGGGTTCAAGTGGTCGCTGGTTCGAATCCAGTCGCCCCGATTAAATTTCCCAAAAAATTCGCCGTTTTCGCGATGACCGGTTTTCGTTTCCCCCCTGTGCGTTCCCGAAGGGGGGAGAAACAACCATTCAAAAGAATTTAACGTTTTAAGACCTGCCGAGTATCGATTTTCCCCTCGCTTCACCCCCCTTACCCCGCCCCCACGCCATCGATCCCGATCAATCTATGCCGACCCATAGCGGAGCACCGTACCATTAATTATTTTGTTTCGGTTATCGGACGTCTTTCGATGTCCACGTTCATTCATTTTTTCGGAAGAGGGTTGCGTATGCTTACAGGTGTCGTCAAGTGGTTCAATGAGGGCAAGGGGTATGGGTTCATTTCTCCGGACGATGGGTCCAAAGATGTTTTCGTCCATTTTTCCGCCATCCAGTCCTCCGGGTTTAAGAAGCTGGATGAGGGTCAGAAAGTGCAGTTCGAAGTAGTCGACGGCGCGAAAGGTCCTAACGCGCAGAACGTAACGCCGGTGTAATTTCTTCGGATTGTAAACACACCTTGAGGGCCGGTGATTCTATCACGGCCTTTTTTATTTCCACGGCTTAATCCCGTCTCCGCCCCATCCCAAAACATAAACTAACGCTCTGTTTGGCGGTTTTGCAGAAGTCGCACGGAACATGTAACCCTGAGCCTGCGGTTTCTCTCCTCTGCCCGAGCTTCGCAAGGCTGTAAAACCAACTTCCTCAACCTTTTTACCGTCATTTATGAGGCTCACAACATCGGGGAAAATTGGAAAACTCATTCTCCCCCTCGAAATAAACGCTTCTCATCGTTCCGGCGCCTCTTAATGATAGCTTGACCTCATACACATTGCCGGAATCTCACGGTCTCCGAGGCATTCTCTAACCCTCCCCCGCCCTATTATTTAATTAGTTTCTGTTCTGTGGGCGAAATCGTTTGACAATGGGTGGAGCCATAAA
>CAZYYB010000181.1:0-3441 GCA_964651515.1 uncultured Fibrobacteraceae bacterium | reverse complement strand
GTCATGCAGGAGATGTTCCTCTTCTCCCGCACCATCGAGGAGAACCTGACGCTCGGGATGCCCTTCGACGAGGCCCGCTGGAACGAGGCGGTTCGCGTTACCCACATCGGCCCGCTGCTCGACCGGCTCAAAAACGGCAGGCAGGAGATGGTCATGGAGCGCGGGGTCACCCTCTCCGGCGGGGAACGCCAGCTCTGCGCCTTCGCCCGCGCACTCTACGCCGACCCGGCGATCCTGGTGCTCGACGAGGCGACCTCGAACATCGACTCGCAGACCGAGCACCTGATCCAGGATGCGCTGAATAACCTCATCCGCAACCGGACCTCCATCATGGTGGCGCACCGGCTCTCGACCGTCCGAAACGCCGATAAGATCATCGTGATCGACAGGGGGACCGTCGCCGAGGAGGGGGACCACGCAACGCTCCTCGGTCGCCGGGGGCTCTACTACGAGCTTTATAAGTTGCAGTTCGAGACGGCCTAGGCGGCGCGGCGCCGGACCTCTTCTCCCACCGCCTCGCGCAATGCTATTTTTCAAATGAATCAGCCGGGAGCGATGATACATGCCGATGTACGAATTTTATTGCCGGGAGTGCAACCGGATCTACACGTTCTACTCCCGTACGATCAATACCGAGAAAACGCCCCTCTGCCCGAAGTGCAATCGGGACAACCTCGATCGAATGGTCTCCCGGTTTGCGGTGGGGAGCCGATCGGGCGGCGATGCCGGCGAGGGCGAAGCCGGCGACGGGGCCGATCTCCCTCTCGATGAATCACGCATGGAACGAGCCATGGAAGCGCTGGCTTCGGAAGCCGAAGGCATCGATGAGAATAACCCCCGGGAGGCGGCAAACCTCATGCGCAGGTTCTCCTCCCTTGCCGGGCTTAAGCTCGGCGATAAGATGGAGGATGCCATCGCGAAGATCGAGGCCGGGGCGGACCCCGAGTCCCTGGAACAGGAGATGGGCGACCTGGATGAAAGCGATCTTTTCAAACGCGGCACCGGTGCAGCGGCACGGAGGCGAAGCCTTCCGAGCAGGGATGAAACGCTCTACGAGATGTAGAGGGAGGATGTAATGAAAATTCTCGTCGTCTATTACTCTTACGAAGGAAATACCCGGTTTGTAGCCGACCATATCGCGGAGTTTTTCCACGCCGATATTCAGGAGCTCAAACCGAAGATCGATATGCACTCCCGCAGCTTCATGAAATACGTGTGGGGCGGCAAGATGGTGCTCATGCGGGAAAAACCCGACCTCGAACCGCTCAAGTTCAGCCCGGCCGATTACGACGTCGTTTTCATCGGCACCCCGGTCTGGGCGTGGACCTTTACCCCGGCCATCAATGCCTTCCTCACCGCCAACCCGCTTGAGGGTAAGCGCGTGGTCCTGTATTACTGCCATGGCGGCGGGCCGCGGGGAATTGCCGATAAACTGAAATCGCACCTCCAGGGAGCTACCATCATCGGCGAGAAGGGATTCCAGGAGCCGCTCAAGTGGCGCCATGAGGAAGCCGTGCTGGCGGTGCGGACGTGGTGCCGGGAGTTGAAATCGATACTGGGCATTGAATAGAAACAGGGAATATATAAAGGAATAGGAGTGGAGGCTTTGGTGGGGGAACCGCGAAACGCGTCTCCGACGCACCCCGTGCCCCCCTAAGGTAGAAAAAATATCAGGGAAAACCTTGAGAGTAATTAATCAAATTAAAGAAAAAGGGTTGAAAAAATAATCACCTTGGATTAAATTGCAAGAAAAAGGAAGGATCCGAATTGCAGAAATCGACCAGAGCGCCTAAAGGACCGGTAACCCAAATTGAGGGGGGTGTCACCGCCGCCGCCGGATTTCATGCGGGAAGTATCAAGGCGGGCATCAAGCCATCGGGAGGATTCGACCTCGCCCTCCTGTCGAGTGACCGCGACTGCGCCGCGGCCGGCACCTTCACGACCAACGCCATCCGGGCGTCGAGCGTCGATTGGTGTGAAAGCCACCTCCCCTCGAACCGTATCAGGGCGGTCGTCGCCACCAGCGGCTGCGCGAACGCCTGTACCGGCAAACGGGGGGAAAACGATACCGCCGCGATTGCAAAGCTCACCGGCGAAGCCTTCGCCGTGCCGGCCGAATCCGTCCTCCAGGCATCGACCGGGGTCATCGGAAAATTCCTGCCCATGGACAATATCGCGAAGGCTATTCCGCTGCTCGCCCCATCGGTTTCGGCCGAAGGCGGCACCGCGTTTGCCGAGGCGATCCTGACCACCGATACGCATAAGAAAGAGGCGGCGGTGCGGGTAAAGCTCTCCGACGGCGCGATCGTCATCGGCGGCTGTACCAAGGGATCGGGCATGATCGAGCCCAACATGGCGACCATGCTCGCCTTCATAACGACCGACGCAAAGATCGCCCCGGAGCGCCTCCATGCCTCCATCCGCCGCGCGGTCGACCGTACCTTCAACCTTCTCTCCGTGGACGGCGACACCTCGACCAACGACATGGTGCTCGTGCTGGCAAACGGCGCAACCGGCATCAAGGTGACTTCCGAGGAGCAGGCTGTTTTCGACGAGGGGCTCTTCGCGGTGTGCAGCGAGCTCTGCAAAGCGATCGCCGCGGACGGCGAGGGTGCGACCAAACGGGTCGAGGTCGCGGTGCGCGGCGCGGCGAGTTCGGCCGATGCGAAGCGCGCAGCCAAGGCGGTGGCGAACTCCAGCCTCACCAAGTGCGCCCTCTTCGGCAACGACCCGAACTGGGGCCGCATCGCCTGCGCGGTCGGCTACTCCGGCGCGGCCTTCTCGCGCGAGAAGATGTCGATCCGCCTCTGCGGCATCCCGGTGTTCAAGAACCTCCAGCCGGTCGAATTCGATGAGATCAAGATCCACCGGCTTCTCAAGGAAAAGGTGGTCGCGATCGACATCGACCTCGGCAACGGCGACAAGGAGGCGGTTGCCCAGACCTGCGACTTCAGCTACGACTACGTGAAGATCAATGCGGAATACCATACCTAGCGCAAGATCCTTGTCATAGCCGGCCGAACGATGTATTTTCTATGACTTCCAATTTTGCACCGGTAGCTCAGCTGGTAGAGCAACTGACTCTTAATCAGTAGGTCCTCGGTTCGAATCCGAGCCGGTGTATTAAAAAGTTCTGGCGGTTCTTCCGTCAGAACTTTTTTTATGCCGGCTGGGGTATTTAATTCTTCGGGTTACTCAGGTGGGGACACCGCTATGCGGCTTCCCCCTGGTCGGAGCCGCGAAACGCGTCTCCCGACCACCCTCTCCCGCAACACCCATCCTTAGGTAGAAAATACATGAAAAAAGATCCCCCACTGCGCCGCCCTCGTTTCCGGCATTCAAATCGGTATTCGCAGGGGCGACCTCCCAATAAACCGGCAAAGCCCGGCTTAGTGGATTATTATTATGATTCCTTGGAGGTCAGCGGTCGCCCGGCCTTTG
>CAZYYB010000180.1:1231-3462 GCA_964651515.1 uncultured Fibrobacteraceae bacterium | reverse complement strand
GAGGAGGTAGTGCCGACGCTTGAAGAGCTCGGGATCGGATTCGTTCCGTTCAGCCCCCTCGGCAAGGGTTTCCTCACCGGAAAAATCGACGAGAAAACGACGTTCGATACATCCGACTTCCGCAACATCGTCCCCCGTTTTACTCCGGAGAATCGAAAGGCAAATCAGGCCCTGGTCGATCTGCTCGCTCACCTTGCAGCACGGAAGCATGCGACACCCGCCCAGATTGCGCTCGCCTGGCTCCTGGCGCAAAAACCCTGGATTGTTCCTATTCCGGGAACGACGAAGCCGGGTCGCCTCGAAGAGAACCTCGCGGCGGCTTCGGTAGAGCTTGCCGCTGGCGATCTTCGCGAGATCGAGGACGCTGCGTCGAAAATCGCGATACATGGTGAACGGTATCCGGAAGAGCTGGCGAAAAGAACAGGCCTCTGAACGATCTTTATCACCGGCCGAAATTACCTAACAAGGAGAAAATCATGCAAAAGGTCGTATTGAACAATGGCGTTGAAATGCCCATGTTGGGCTTTGGCGTTTTTCAGGTGACTGATGGGGCAGAATGCCAAAGATGCGTCATCGAAGCCATTGGCTCCGGATATCGTCTGATCGACACTGCTGCTTCATACCTCAACGAAAAGTTTGTCGGCGAGGCGATCAAAAAAGGCGGCGTGCCGAGAGAAGAACTATTTATCACCACAAAACTTTGGATCCAGGACGCGGGCTATGAAAGCGCGCAGATGGCCTTTGAAAAATCATTAAACCGGCTGCAATTGGATTATCTGGACCTGTATTTGATTCATCAACCCTACGGCGATATTTATGGCGCATGGCGAGCCATGGAAGAGTTGTACCGCCAAGGCAGGATCAAGGCAATAGGCGTCTCCAACTTCCCACCTGACCGGTTGATTGACCTGATAATTCATAATAGCGTGGTTCCGGCAGTGAATCAGCTTGAAACACATCCGTTCAATCAGCAGATTGAGACCCAGAAATTCCTGCAGGAAAACAAGGTCCAGCTCGAATCATGGGGCCCATTTGGCGAGGGGAAAAACAATATTTTCAAAAATGAATTGCTCAGCTCTATCGCGCGCAAGCATGAGAAAACAGTTGCGCAGGTAATTCTGCGCTGGCTGACGCAGAGAGGAATAATTGTCATTCCAAAATCTGTGCACAAGGAAAGAATAATTGAAAATTTCGATATCTTTGATTTTGCACTGAGCCCTGAAGAGATGGACACTATTGCAACGTTGGACACAAAAGTCAGCAGCTTCTTTGACCATCGTGATCCGCAAATGGTCAAATGGCTAGGAAGCAGAAAACTTGATATATAGGCCGGTACGATCAACCTGAAAAGGATGAAATCACTCCATGAATAAAAACGTTTTGGTACTTTCATCCAGCCCGAGAAAGGGCGGGAATTCCGACCTGCTGTGCGATGAATTTGTCAAAGGCGCTCAGGAAGCCAGCCACCATGCCGAAAAGATTTTCCTGAAGGACAAGAAAATCAACTACTGTACCGGCTGCGGCGTCTGCCTCAACGGGAAAAAGCCGTGTCCCCAGAGGGATGATACGGCCGGGATACTGGAGAAAATGATTGCGGCCGATGTGATCGTCATGGCAACTCCTGTTTATTTTTATACGATGTGCGGGCAGATGAAAACGCTCATCGACCGGTGCTGCTCCCGCTATACCGAAATCACGGGCAAGGAATTCTATTTTATCGTAACTGCGGCCGACACCAGCAGGAAGGCGATGGAGAAAACCCTGGAGGGGTTCAGGGCATTCACATCGTGTCTGGACAAGGCGACGGAAAATGGCACAATCTACGGCGTAGGCGCCTGGAACGTCGGCGACATAAAGGGAAAACCCGCCATGAAAGAGGCGTTCGAAGCTGGCAATCATCTTTAAAGACAGGAACCGTTGCGCATATGGTGCACTTCAGAACGATAAGCGAATTGGACAGGGCCGAAGGATTCCCGCCTCCGGAAAATCCATTGTTCAGTTTGAACGTGCTTACAAAATCCAGCCGCTTTAAGAAGGACATGGAATTCACGTGCGATTGCTATATCATTTGTTTCAAAAAGGTGAAATCCGGTGAACTTCTATACGGTAAAACGAACTATGACCACAACACCGGCCTCATGTTTTTTGCGAAGCCGTCACAGGTACTTGTTTCACGCGGCCTCCAACTGGAAGGGAACGGATTCGCTATTCATTTCCACCCGGATTTTCTG
>CAZYYB010000180.1:0-1221 GCA_964651515.1 uncultured Fibrobacteraceae bacterium | reverse complement strand
TTCTGATGGGGCATCCCCTTTTCATGGAAATCAAGAGGTACGGTTTTTTCGATTATGAAATCCATGAGGCGCTCCATCTCTCCCCCAGAGAAAAGGAGATCATGTGGTCGCTCTACTACAAAATGGAAACAGAATACCATAACAACCCGGACGAGTTCAGCAAATCCATTATCCTATCGCATCTTGACTCCGTTCTGAAGTACGTCCGGCGTTTTTATAAAAGGCAGTTCATCGACCGGAAGCCGTTGACAGGGATTACGGTAACAAAATTCGATGAGTGCCTGAGAACGTATTTTGAAAAAGGAGAAGCTCAGGGAAATGGATTGCCGACGGTAAGCTTTATGGCCTCCCGGCTTTATCTGTCGCCAAAGTATCTGAGTGATCTGTTGAAGCAGGAAACCGGCAAAACGGCTCTGGAGCTGATCCATCTCCACCTGATCGCCGAAGCGAAAAACCTGCTCGTCGGCGGTGCCCGGAGCATTTCCGAGGTTGCCTACCAGCTTGGCTTTGAAAACCCGCCCTATTTTTCCCGGCTGTTCAAAAAGGAAGTAGGCGTGAGTCCAAAAGAATATATAAACCGGCTCCTGAATTAATTGAAGCTCCCCGCAGCTTGCTGCGGGGAGCTTCAGAGGTAAGAAAATAGTGGTAAGTCCGCGCCCGGTCTCCGTCACCGCGGCAGATCAAACCGGTCCGCGTTCATCACCTTGTTCCAGGCCGTAGCGAAATCGTTCACGAACTTACCCTGTGCGCCGTCGCCCGCATAGACTTCCGCTATCGCCCGCAGCTGCGCGTTCGAGCCGAAGACGAGGTCGACGCGGGTGCCGGTCCACAGCAGTTCGCCCGTCGCGCGATCGCGCCCCTCGAACACGTTTTTGTTTTCCGGGGTCGGCGTCCATACCGTGCGCATGTCGAGCAGGTTTACGAAGAAGTCATTGGTGAGCGACCCCGGCCGCCCGGTGAAGACGCCGTGCTTCGACTCTCCATAGTTGGCCAGCAAAACCCGCAACCCGCCGACGAGAACCGTCATCTCGGGAGCGGTCAGCGTCAGCAGTTGCGCCCGATCGACCAGCAGCTCCTCCGCCGATACGGCGTACTTGGTCTTGAGGTAGTTGCGGAACCCGTCCGCCTTCGGCTCCAGCACGGCGAAGGACTGTACGTCAGTTTGCTCCGGGGACGCATCGGTGCGTCCCGGCGTAAAGGGAACCGTCACCTCGTGACCTG
>CAZYYB010000179.1:0-3518 GCA_964651515.1 uncultured Fibrobacteraceae bacterium | reverse complement strand
TGATGCATAATCAGGAACACGTATTAGTATCCGACAACATCCTTTATCCCGCTGCGGATTGAGAACCACAGGAATTGCAAAAAGGTGGTATCCCGCTGTCTCGAAAAATCAACCTTGCCAATCTTTATGGCCCCGGATTTATCCGGGACATTGCTCGTTCGGATCTTGAAGGTATTCGCGATGAACGATACAATACGGTTGGATAGCCCTTTTTCGCTTCCCGAGCTCTTATTTATAACCGCAAAATTGAGGTTAGTATAGATTGCCCGCAGCGAGCCCCCGGCGTGTCCCGATTCGATAGCGACATCGTAGGTTGCCGATTGGAGCGTACCCGATTTGATTCGAATCTGTTCACCCGGCTCGAGGTAGGAATTGAGAGCGCTGAGGTCCATGCCGCTGAGCGATCCGGAGTAGTGGATTGAGAACTCAGGCGAGGAGACAGGAATTTCCATGAGAACTTTCATCGTACCCGCATGCATGAATTTCCCCTGCCCGCGAATGGTGAGGAGGGATTTCCGGCTGCCATGATTCGCAATTCCCTTTGCCGAAACCATCATATCCTCAAACGTAACAAAGGCCGGCTCTGCGCCAACGGCAAATCTCTCGCCGTATTTAAGCTTTCCATCGGATAAAATAAGGAAATCAATTGCAACGTCTCCTTTTATTGCCGAAAGAAGCTCATTGGGCATCAGTGGGGATGAAGTCTCCGGTGCGGCGGGTTTTTCCTTGTTAACCAGAATATCGAATGCCGCGCCATTAATTTGAATTTCGCGGGTACAGTACCTCTTTCCCTGCAGCAGATCTATAAGGGCCAGGCCCCGGACCGTGCATCGGGGAATCACCACCGTGAATCGTGTTCTTCTATATTGAGACCCTTTGAAGAATTCCTCATCGCCTGCTGCAGGATAATAGTTTATCGAATCGGCTTCTACCGTTGAATCCCGGGTCGATACGCGCAGCCGTTTGCAAAGGAATGCATAGGGTGACCCGCTTGACCCCATTCTGAGCCCTTTTGCATCGAACCTGGCTCTGGTAAATCCCGCGATACCGCGCTTCCCTCCGCTCAATAGAAACAATCGACCGATTCCGCTCAGGGAGAAACGGCTCACGGTGGCAGTAATGGTACCATTCCCTGCTCCAAGCGCTACGGAATCAAAGTCCAATTGATTCCGTGGAAGGCTATAATGCATATGGCCGATGGATATCGAGTATGACGGATAACCCTTATTAATAGCATCGGTAAGCCGTGGCTTGACTACCTTATCCATAAAGACATTAAAAAAAAGCAAATAAGCAGTAGCGCAAATCAGCACTAAAACGCCTAAAATTAGAATAAAACCGGCAACAGCTTTCTTACTATTTATAGTAAACAAGATGTTTTTTCACCTCTTGGATCCTGAAGGATTATACCAATGATCATCGGAAGTAATATAGGCGTTACGACCTATATATGTCAAATTAAAAAAAGGAAGCGCTCATTTGAGGGGATGTTGAAGAATGTTTTATACAGCTTTAGCGATAAGGTGATCAGGTGTTAATTGATGGCGATGGGCCTCGCTATTGAGACCAACATTCTTATAAGCAGGCATCGAACCCGGGCTGGCAAATTAATAGGGTTGGGGAAGGTTGTCATGGATTCAGTCGAGGTCTTTTGCCGGGAGTACCATTCGTTTTCGGGAAGCGAGACTGGAAAAAGAACGTTTGTAAGATGGCATAAATCTTGCGTATTACCTTGGTGCATTTCTATAGGCTTCTCCAGTTTACCAGGGCTGTGGCGGGGATTAAACCCTTACGTATATGATTGAGGCTTCTACCGGAGCGTAACTATTGAAGGCTTTGTTGATAAAATTTAATTGCAACATGGAATCTATTACAACTTTTTGGATTATACGCTTAATTAATACGGTCTTTATTGCAGCCTTTATCGTCATGATTGACCGGCAGCCGGCAGACAGCGAGGCTAAGGTTCATCCATTTGCCTATGCCAACTTTCACGAAGTAACGCCGGGCGTCCTTTATCGGTCGAAGCAGCTTACCGCTGAACAATTCGACCGATTTATCCGCAAATACGGAATTAAAACGGTGATCAATCTCAGGGGCACCTCACTTCAGGCCAAATGGTACCGGAAAGAGATGGCCGCTGTAGCGAAGGACAGCATTATCCATTACGATGTTCCTCTATCCTCGACACGCTATGTACCTTCCCGCGTGCTCGACAGCTTAATGTCCCTCTTCGGGCAGAGTCCTGAACCGATACTTGTTCATTGCCAGGCAGGAGCCGACCGAACCGGCCTTTTTTGCGCCGCATGGAAGTTGAAGATCGAAGAAGTATCTCCGGAAGAAGCATCAAAACAGCTTTCAATCGTCTATGGACATTTTCCCTTATTTAACAGCACACGGGCAATGGACAGCAGTTTTCATGATTATGCCCGCTTTCTTGGTTATACAACCATTAAAGCCCATGGAAAAAGTACCTGGATAAGGAACCACTGAATGGCTGGTATCGGGCACAAGACCTTGCCGGACAAGGTGTAGAAAATGGATTCATGGCAATGCAGTGTTTGCGGCTACATCTACGATCCGGTAAAAGGCGATCCCGATAACGGCGTACCTCCGGGCACTAAATTCGAGGATAAAAGCGATTTCCGGGTCTGCCACGCATGTGATGGGCGGAAGGATAATTTTACTAAAATTTGGCCATGCATTCCAACAGCGCGGAATAAATATCCCTGACGATGATTATTAAGAGGACATCATTCTTGCATTGTTCTTATTCCCGTCGTCGCTCAGCAGCCTCACAACGGCTTCATGCTTATTGTTGGCGGCGACCTGCATCGCGGTGAGACCCTCGTTGTTAACGGCGCTCAGATCGGCATTGGCCTTGAGCAAGATCTTCACCATATCCTCGCGGCCAAGACTTGCCGCCGCCATGAGTGCCGTATACCCGTCTTCACCCTTTGCATTTATATCACTGCCTTCCGCCAATAATTCCTGAAGGGTAGAGATGTCCCCCTTAATAACCGCCTCAAATGCATTATTGGGTTTTTCATTGGACGGATAATGCTGCCTGAAATTAAATCCGAACATTGCAACCTCCCTTTTATATACCGCAGTACTGCCGGGTTCTACACCTCTGGTATATCCCCTTTACCCTGACCGTCATTACGTATCGCTTTGCATAGCCCCGTCCGAACGATTCATCCACGTTAAAAACAAGCAAAAATTGTGCATGGTCCGATTCGATCTATAAAGCGGAAAGACCCGATGATCGACGTACCAGGCAATCCCGTTCTTAAGACAAGCCGTCTCACAAACAAGAATTATTCGAATTTATTGGGTAAAGATAGCATTAAGATCCACACATCACAATGGCATAGAAATTGCATTTGACTATATTCGAACATGCATCGGCAGTTTCAAGGGAGCGCAAAAATCGTGACTATAATCTCCATCCTCTTCGGTCTCATTGTTATCGGTGTCATCCTCTGGCTCATCAACAAGTTCATTCCCATGGATGG
>CAZYYB010000178.1:0-3683 GCA_964651515.1 uncultured Fibrobacteraceae bacterium | reverse complement strand
CTCATCAAATGCTTCGATGACAAAAATACGGCTCTTCTACCTGAGTAGTAACGAAAACGGCAAGATTTAAGGGATGCAGCTGCCCCCACGGTGTAGACAGCCTGCATCTTACCTGAGGAGCACCGGTGTCGTTTGGGGCCATCGGCTAAAAACCAATTCAAATAATATTGAAAGGATTAATTACCCGCAAATCCCCTTATACGCCTCAAAGTCGATCCAATCGATCCCCAGCCTGCTTTCCGGCAACGTTCCCTTCTCATAGGAGTCGATTTCACCCTTGTCCAGAACCGGCGCCAGGAGTTTCCAGGCCGCCTCGGTCTCTTCCGCGCTCACGAAGAGCGTCCGGTCGCCCTTGATGGCATCGAGGAGGAGGCGCTTGTAGGCCTCGGGAATCTCGCCGGCGAAGGAGTCGCGGTAGCAGAAATTCATGTGGGTGCCCGAGAGGGCGGCGTCGGTGCCCGGCACCTTGCTCGAAAGGTCGAGAATGATCCCTTCGTTGGGCTGGATCTTGAAAATAATGCGGTTCGGCGCGATGTCGCCCTGCGTATTGAAGAGCAGCTTCGGCAGCGGTCGCAGCCGGATCCCGATTTCGGTACCTTTGCGCGTCGCTCCCTTGCCGCTGCGGATCGCCACGGTCGTGCCGGTCCAGCGGAAGTTGTTGATCGAAAGCCTCAGCTCGGTAAAGGTCTCGGTGGTTGAGTCCGGCGCGACGCCCGGCTCGGTGCGGTATCCCGCATACTGGGAGCGGAAACAGGCGTCGACCGACATCGAGCGCAGCAGGCTTATTTTCTGCAACCGGATGTCCTCCGGGGCGAGCGTGGTCGGCGCCTCCATGGTGAGCAGGCAGAGCAGCTGCAGGAGGTGGTTCTGCACCATGTCGCGCAGGATGCCCGCGTGGTCGAAATATGCGCCCCGTTCGAAAATCCCGGCGTCTTCGAGGGCGCTGATCTGGATCGACTCGATGTACCGGCTGTTCCAGATCGGGTAGAAGAGCGCATTCGCATAACGAAAGACCAGGATATTCTGGACCGCCTCCTTGCCGAGGTAGTGGTCGATCCGGAAGATCTGCGACTCGTCGAAGCAGTCGGTAAGCTCGCGGTTCAGCTGTTCGGCCGAGGCGTAATCGTACCCGAACGGCTTCTCGATGATGATCGAGGCGCTCCGTCCGAACCCCTCGTTGAACAGCTCGCGGGCCGTGGCGGCGTAGACCTCCGGCGGCAGGGCGAGGAAAAAGATGAAGCGCGAAAAATCGCCGAGCGAAGACAGTCGCGCCTTGAGGCCGTGAAGGTAGCGATGGTAGTGGAGACGGCTTCGAAAGGAGTCGTCAAAATTGAACCGGCCGCGGAACGACTCATCGGTAAAGTCGGATCTGCCCGTGCCGACGACGATGCTCCCTTCGCCGAGCCTGCCGTCGAGATACAGCGCGTTCAGGGCGGGAATGAGCTTCCGCTTTGCCAGGTCGCCCGAGGCGCCGACGATGACTATTGCGCAGTTATTGACGGCCATGGCATTTGCTCCCGCACCAGCGGACGGCGGCCCCTTTCACGGGAGCCGCGGTAACTCCACGGCATAGCCGGCACCGCTCATCGCTGCACCACTGGCAGAATCGGCAATCGGGGCAGGGGTGTTTCTTCCGGGGCCGCCCTTGCCGCGGCGCATCGCGCCGCGGCTGTGGAGTCGAAGATTTCACGGCTACTCTTCGACGGTAAACTCCTCTTTGCCGACGCCGCACTGCGGACATACCCAGTCGTCGGGCAGGTCTTCAAAGGAAGTACCCGGGGCGATTCCGGCATCGGGGTCGCCGACCGCCGGGTCGTAATAGTAGCCGCATGCATTGCAGAGATACCGTTTCACGAAGAACTCCTTTCAAATGGTTGATGCGATTCAGTTGTTCCTGCTTTTTACTGGCATATTCCGGTTCCCTGTCCCCTGCCTGCGGAGAGGGAGCGAGGGGGAGCCGTTCAGGCACCCTTCATGGCGGCGGTCACGCCGACGCTGAAATCGGTCGGCACCGTCACCGCCCGGAGCGCGAGTTCCTTATCGTACAGAAAGGCGGCGGTTTTGTCGTCGCCGATCATGGTGAGCGTATTCACTATCTCGCCGGCGTTCTTTTCCTCTTCCACCTGCTCGGTAATATACCACGACAGGAGCGCCTGGGTGGCATGGTCGCGCTCCTCGACGGCAAGTTCCATGAGCGCATCGATCGATGCGGTTACCTCCCGCTCATGGTTAAGAACCTTCTCGAACATGGCCCGGAGCGATATAAAGTCGTCGACCGGTTTTTCGATTGCCGCAAAGGTAACCTTTCCGTTCTGGTCGGCAATATATTCGGTAAATTTCAGGGCATGGACCATCTCTTCGTGGTACTGGACCATGAGCCATTTTGCGGAACCCTTGAACCCGAGCGCCGTGGCCCTGAAGGACATTGCCATATAGAGATAGGCGGAGTACATTTCCCTGGTGATCTGTCGATTGATCGCTTCCTCCATTTTTTTCCCGAGCATCCATAACCTCCTTGTAGTGAGATAGATCCCGACATCATTTTGAAAAGATACATTTCGGATAGGGGAGGAGGCGCAGGGGGATCCCGGCGTTTCGTCGATCGATCCATCCTCCCGGTCGGGCGGCATAAAAAAAACGGAGGCGCGATACGTGGCGCCCCCGTGCCCGCCCTTCCCGAACGCCGGAATCCAATTTTTACCAACCGGATACCGACGCCGATACCCTTTTTTCGACATACTGAACCGCCGGTACGACTCCCTCCCTCCCGGCCGGAGACTTCCCCGGCCCGGGAGCGCTCACCATCCTGACGAGCGTGCATCCCGAATAATCGCCGCTATTCATGAGATTTTCTCCCGTTCTCCCGATTTCAGGCTGTTCCAGCTTCAGGGATCTTCCTCCCCTGAAAAGGGCCCCGTAATCGATGTGCAACGCAGGCGAGGAATCCGATACCATCATTAAAAGCGCACATACTATCATTACTCTGGACACCATGATCATCCTCCCTTCGTAAAAAGGGGGATTCGACTCCTCTGGTGAACAATTCAATATGCGTGCCAACGGGGTTACCGCTCCCGGATGCGCCTGAAACGGTCATTTTTGCGCGGAAGGCGGCAGGCTTCCGTGCGCGGGTGTATTGATGGACAATGTGCCCGTCCGCCGTCGAGACATCCTGCCGGTAGATGGTACGAAGCATGATAGAGATAAGGCCGAATCTGCCGATTCGACGGCGAAGCGATGGTTGATCGTAACGGAAACGACCTTCTGGCCCCGAAAAAGGGGATAAACGGTTGAATCGGCTACCCGGTACCGAAATATTTTGCCTTGAATCGATGCACCACATATATTCAATAAACTTTTGTCTCCAATCGCGCTTGCCGATGTAGCTCAGATGATAGAGCATTCGATTTGTAATCGAATGGTCGGGGGTTTGATTCCCTCCATCGGCTCCAGGTATTGGGTAGGTGCCCGAGCGGTTAAAGGGGATGGACTGTAAATCCATTGGCGTTGCCTACGGTGGTTCGAAACCACCCCTGCCCATTTTAACTTTGCGGGCATAGCTCAATTGGTAGAGCTCCACCCTTCCAAGGTGGCTGTTGTGAGTTCGAGTCTCATTGCCCGCTTTTTTGAGGCGCCCATGTAGCTCAGCAGGTAGAGCACATCCTTGGTAAGGATGAGGTTCA
>CAZYYB010000177.1:0-3708 GCA_964651515.1 uncultured Fibrobacteraceae bacterium | reverse complement strand
CGCAACTAAAGGCTGTGAACCCCGCCAGGCCTGGAAGGGAGCAACGGTAAGCAGATACTTGGTGTGCCGCAGGTAAACTTGGCCCTTTTTTTTGAGGATTTTATACCACATGAGCTATGTCGTTTTAGCGCGCAAATGGCGTCCCCTGACCTTCGACGATGTGGTCGGGCAGGAGCATGTCACCGCAACGCTTAAAAAAGCCATCGAAAAGAAGCGGGTTGCGCATGCCTTCATCTTCTCGGGTACCCGCGGGGTGGGGAAGACCACCACCGCGAGGATCCTGGCGCGCGCGCTCAATTGCGAAAAGGGGCCGACACCCTCCCCCTGCGGCGAATGCGCCTCCTGCAAGGAGGTGCTGAACGGTTCGAGCATGGACGTGCTCGAAATCGACGGCGCCTCGAACAACTCGGTCGAGGACATCCGCGATTTGCGCGAGAATGTCGGCTACTCCTCCATGGGCGGGAAGTATCGCATTTTCGTCATCGACGAAGTCCATATGCTCTCCAAGTCCGCGTTCAACGCGCTGCTGAAGACGCTCGAAGAGCCTCCCCCCAACGTGATCTTTATCTTTGCCACCACCGAACCGAACAAGATACCGGCTACCATCCATTCCCGCTGCCAGCGTTACGATTTCAGAAGAATCGTTCCGGAACAGATTCTCGGACGGCTGATGTACATCTGCGACCTGGAGAGCATCCCTTTCGAGAAAACGGCGCTGAACCTCATCGCGGCCAAGGCCGACGGCAGCATGCGCGATGGCCTGTCGCTCCTCGACCAGGTGCTCTCCTACTGTCCGGAAAAAATCGCCGAGAGCGAGGCGCGCATCGTCCTGGGCCTCGTTTCCCGGGAGGTTTATGGCCGGGTCATGGATGCGGTCGCGCTTAAAACGCCCGCCGCCGTTCTTGCCATCGTGCGGGAAGTGCTGCTGCAGGGATTCGACCTCCACGAGTTTGTCCTCGGCTTTGAAGAGCATCTGAGAGAGCTGCTTTTTTCACGGATAAACGGAGCGCTCGATGAGCGGGCGCTTGAGGCCGACGTCATCGCGGATCTGCAAAAATCCGCCCTTCGATTTTCCGAGGGCGACCTGCTCCGCATGATGGAGCTTGTCCAGAAATTCGAGAACGACCTCAAGAGGAGCGTTTTTCCGAGGTTCGCCCTCGAACTGCTGCTGCTCAAGCTGGTCTATCTCGACAGCACCGTCTCGCTGGAACGTTTTTTGAATCTCCTCGGCGAGGAAAAAGAGGACTCTCCGGCGCCTCTCCCCGGAGGAGAGGTGCCCGAAAAAAAAAAGCCTGATGTGACCCAACCTCCGGCGCCGGTGGAATTGCCCGAACCGCCGCCGGGCGGCTCCGCGACCGAATCGTCGTTTGCCGACCGCTTCCCTGAGGGAGCCGCAGGGGATGCCGGGAGTCGCTGGAAGGCCTTCATCGACTCCCTGATGAGCGACCGGCCGAATTTCGGCATGTTTCTTTCGCTCGCTTCCCTGCAGGGGAGCACCGCCTCTTCCGTCGATCTCGTTTTCAGTCGGAGTCAATCGTTCCAGTTTCAGGAGGTGACGAAAAAGGCAACCCGTGAGGAGATTGAAGCGCTGCTCCTCCGTTTCATGGGGAGGCCGATCGAACTGCATATCACCCTTGAGCAATCTTCCGGCGAAGCGCCCGATACCGAGGCGCTGGCCCGCAAGGCGGACTCGTTTTCGATAGAGAATGAAATCAGCCGTGAACCGATCATTCAATCCGTGATCGATGTATTCGATGCGGAATTTCTCAGATAGGAGCGTACTCCACATGTCGCAGATCAATAAACTCCTGAAGCAGGCGCAGAAGATGCAGGCTCAGGTCATGAAGATGCAGGAAGAGATGCAGAAGAAGGAGTTCGAGGGAAGCGCGGGCGGCGGTATGGTCAAGGTTGTCCTGAACGGCGCCAATGAGCTCGTCTCCCTGAAGATCAATCCCGAGGTCGTGATCCCGCAGGAGGTGGAGATGCTGGAGGACCTCATCCTTGCGGCGTACGCGGCGGCCCGGCTGAAGGTGAAGGAGACGACGGAATCCGCCATGGGATCGGTTACCGGCGGCCTTCAACTTCCGGGAATGTAACCATCCATGAACGGGGCGATCGAAGAGCTTGTCGAGCAGTTGACCCGCCTTCCCGGAATCGGGCGGAAGAGCGCATGGCGCATTGCCCTCCATATTCTCGATACGCCGGAGGCGGAGGTCGCGCGGCTCAGCCGGGCGCTTGACGACGCCAAGAGGCGGATCGTCCGGTGCCGGCGGTGCTTCACCTACACCGAAACCGAGCTGTGCTCGATCTGTTCGTCGCCCACGCGCGACACCGCGACGATCTGCGTGGTGGAAAAATCGTCCGATGTATTCGCCATCGAAAAAATCGGACGCTACCGGGGAACATATCACGTCCTGGGCGGCGTGCTCTCCCCGCTGGCGGGAATAACGCCCGATAAGGTACGTCTCGCCGAGCTTAGCGGGAGAGTCGAGGCGGAGCATCCGTCGGAACTGATCATCGGCCTGGGGGGCGGCGCCGAGGCCGAGACCACGGCCTCGTATATCGCCCGCCTCTACCGGAATTCGGGCCTGCGGATCACCCGACTCGCCAGGGGCCTGCCGGCGGGGATGGAGATCGAATACGTCGATCAGCTGACCCTCGGGCAGGCGCTCAACGAACGAACCGATATTCACTACGGGGAGAGATAAGCCATGGAATATTCGTTCCTGGAACGGTGGCTGCGGAAAATCGGGGCAAGCGTTTTTTTCATCGGGTATCTGCCCGCTTCCGGGACCGTCTGCTCCGCCGCGGTGGCGGGTCTCCTGTGGTTTTTCCACGCGAGGACGTCCCTGTTCCAGACCTCCGGAGCGCCGGTCCTCTACTGGGTCGCCTGTCTCGCCGTCATTGCCGTCGCCTTCTTCCTCGCGTCCGGAAGCTGTGAACTTTTCGGCAAGGAGGACTCCGGAAAGATCGTCATCGACGAGGTTGCCGGACAGCTCATCACCTTCCTTTTCGTGCCGCTGACCGTGCGGGCGCTGATCGCCGGCTTCTTCCTGTTCCGTTTTTTCGATATAGTCAAGCCCTATCCCGTCTATCTCATGGAAGAGCTCGACGACGGCGTCGGCGTCACCATGGATGACGTCGCGGCCGGTGTTTATGCCAATGTATCGCTCATCCTTATTCTCATGGCCTACCATGCGATCAAGGCCCGGCTCTAGGCGGAGGCGCACAACTTTTCATCCGACGGCAGGCCATTCGGAGGACCCATGCATGAACCGGTAGATTTCCTGGCAGGATTGATCCGCACGCATATCGCGCAGGTGAGCCTCGGCATCACGGCCGTGTCGCTCATGCTCGCCGGTCCGCTCATCAACGGGTTTATCCAGAACCTGACGCAGAAGCTGCACTGGCTGCTCCGGTACGGCGTATTCATTCTCATGTGTACGATCGGCTACGGTTTCCTGACGCATTTTGTGTTTCGCGGCCTGGCGCACTGGCTGGTCTATCAGCGAAGCATGGAGCTCCTGGTCATTACCGCGGCGATCTACCTGGCGCTCGCGTTTTTTGCGAAAAAACAGGGCCATATTTGACTATTCCGGAGCGGCATGCGATGATCGAGTCACTCCGTGACCTTTCCGAACGTCTCGGCTCGCGGCTTTTAATGCGCCATCTTACCCTTTGCGTCGCCGAATCGTGCACCGGCGGCCT
>CAZYYB010000176.1:0-3742 GCA_964651515.1 uncultured Fibrobacteraceae bacterium | reverse complement strand
GAAAATTCCGGCGGCGGCGAGGATTAAAATTCTGGAGGATGGGAGTGCGGTGGGGTTATCGTAAATAAAAGATTTAAAAGAAAATAAAGAGAAAGGATAAGATTTAAGGGGGAACCGCAAAGCGGTTCCCCCACCGGAGATCGGACTCAGAATAACCACCATATGATATTATATCGCTACATCATAAAAGAGCACATCTTCCCCTTCCTTGCCTCGCTGAGCATCATCGTATTCTATTTCATCATGCAGCAGGCGGTGATGCTGCTCGAAAGGATCGTTTCCAAAGGGCTGGACCCGAAGGTCGTCCTCGAAGTTTTCATCATCCAGCTCGGCTGGATCATCGCCCTCGCCATTCCCATGGCTATCCTTACCGCAACCCTCTGGGTCTTCGGACGGATGTCGGGCGATAACGAGATCACCTCCATAAAAGCCTCGGGACAGAGCATGCTGCCGCTGCTCTTCCCGGTTCTCGCGGCGGCATCGGTTTTCACGGTTTTCCTGGTTTTCTTCAACGATCTTATCCTTCCGGATGCAAACCACCGGACCGCGAACCTGCTCTCGGATATCTCCCGTAAGCGGCCGGCGGCGTTTATCGAACCGAAAATTCTTATACGGGATTTCCCCGGTTACACGATCTACACCGAAGATGTCAACCCGAGAAGCGGCGAACTTAAAGGGATCCGCATCTTCTGCGACCAGCCGGGCCAGGACCCCTCTTCCACCGTCGCCTCGCACGGCATCATCCGCATGACCCCGGACCAGGGGTTTCTCGAACTCACGCTCTTCAACGGAGAAACGCACAGCATCTCCCGCAAGAACTGGAATGACTACCCCCTCTGCCGGTTTATGCGGCAGGTGGTGTATATCCAGAATATCGACACCAAGCTCGAACGGACCAATTCAAGCTATCGAAGCGATCGCGAGATGAGCTCCGCCGCGATGCTCGACGAGGTGGCGAAGATCAAGGCCGACGATAAATCCAGCCTCGCGGGATATCGTCGCGAGCTCGATACGCTGACCATGCAGGTACGGTTGCTCGACTCCCTGAAAAACAATATCCATGACCCGGCCGTTCACGCTTTCCCCGCTCCTGCAACGTTTGCCGAGTGGGCGGCATCGCTGCCCTCACGGACACCACCTTCCCCGGCGAGTACGGAGCCTGCGGCTGCGAGCCATCCCGTACCTCCCGGAAAACTGATCGCGCCCCGGACTGTCGGGAGGGTGGGAGCGCTTGCGCAGCCGGTAAGAACACCGACGCTTTTTCCATCGGCGCGGAGCGGTTTAGCCCACCGCTCGCCGTTCAAGTGCCCGTTGCCCGGCAACCCGGTACCCCACGGTCCGGTCGTGAAACGGCCGCCGACCGCTCCACCGGCAGGGACGGGTACCCGCTACGAGGCGCCGCTCAATAAAATCCGGCAATTGCAGGAGACGACCGAGAGCGTCATCCGCAGGATCCATGCGAATCAATCCGTGATCAGCCAGTTCATGGTCGAGGTTCATAAGAAATTCGCGATCCCCATGGCATGCCTCATCTTCGTCATCATCGGGGCGCCGCTCGGGATCATGGCCAGGCGGGGCGGGCTGACCGTCGGCGCAAGCTACAGCATCTTCTTTTTTATAGCCTACTGGGCGTTTCTCATCGAAGGAGAGGACCTGGGCGATAAGATGGCCGTTCCGCCATGGGTCGCCATGTGGGGAGGGAACATCGTCATAGCCCTGTGCGGCATCATTCTCCTGGTACTCATGATGCGGGAATCGACCATCCGGATCGACGGCCTCCTCGTCTTCTTCAAGAAAACCTTCGGCGGGAAATCGCCGTTTCTGAAGAGCGTCGGCTCAAGCCGGGCCGGCCGCCTTCCGTCCATCGTTTTCAAGGGACCGAAGTGGCTGCTCAAACGGAGCATCGGCACCCTCCCCATGTATCTCGTCTGGCTTTTTGTCGGGTACGTGGTGGGCGTGCTTCTGGCGCTCATCGCCATCTTCGTGGTCATCGATTACGTCAGCAACCTGGGCCGATTTGAAAAGGCGAATTTCGCCGAGGTCGGACTCTTCTACTGGTACTACCTGCCGTGGATCATCCAGATCTCCTTCCCCATCGTCCTGCTCCTCGCAGCGCTCTTCTCCATGGGAAAACTGGCAAAGAGCAGCGAACTCATCGCCATGAAGGCCGCCGGCGTCAGCATCCGCCGCCTCACGATGCCGCTGCTCTTCCTGGGGGTCCTGCTCTCCATCGGCACGTTCTACGGGGGCGAGTGGATTATCCCGAAGGCCAATTTCCTGCGCAAGGAGCTCGCCGACAGTTTCAGCGAACCCCGCAACTCCCCCGAACGGCATCACCGCACCCGCGACGCGAAGAGCCTGATCAAGGAGTTCAGGCGAAACTTTTACTACTTCGGCAATAAATCCACCATGTATATGTTCCAGGAGTTCAGCACCCTGCCGCAAACCGCCCGGGGCATATGGCGGGAGTCGTTCGACTCCTCGGCAATCCGGCAGCGGATACAGGCGGATCACATGCTCTACGACAGCACGGGATGGCGATTCATCCGCGGCACGGTCCGAACATTTACAACAGATAGTTCGACGGTGACGACCTTCGATACCCTGCGCGACACGGTCCTGCGGGCGACCCCGATCGACATGGTCGCGCAGATCAAGAGTCCGGAGGAGATGAGCTACTGGGAGCTTGACAGCTACATCGAAGCCGCGGCGCGAAGGGGCGAGGCGGTGCAGAAATTCCAGGGGCAGCTCGAATTCAAGAAAGCACTGCCCTGGATGAACTTCATCGTCATCCTGCTGGGCATTTCGATAACCGCCCGGGCCGGGCGCAAAGGCTCGGCCGCGCTGTTCGGCATCGGGCTCATGATGACCTTCGTCTACTGGCTTATTTCTCAGTTCGCCATAGTGTTCGCCCAGAACGGTCACCTGCCGGTCATGGTCGGCGCCTGGATCGGCAATGCTATTTTCTTCATCCTGGGCCTGTTCCTTTTTAGAAAGGCATCGCAATGAGTTCACGGCCGAAGGTACTGCTGGTTGACGACGATCACGATACGCTCGATCTCCTGGAAATTATCCTCTATAAAGACTACGAGGTCATCACCGCGGTGAACGGATTCGAAGGCCTGAAAAAAATAGAGGTCGATGCCCCGGACCTCATCATCACCGACATCATGATGCCGGTAATGAACGGCATTCGTTTTTTCAACAGCCTGCGGAAAAACCCCGCCGCGCGAAACCTCCCGGTCGTGGCGGTCACCGGATTTTCGAGGGAATACCCGGCGAAGAGCCTTGCCAACATGGGTTTCGCCGGCATCATCCCCAAGCCGCCGGAAAAAGCGGCGGTCCTCGAACTCCTTGCGCAACTTCTCCCGACGGCCGGATCGCCGGACAACTCAGAGCCGGCCGTCGGGCCCGATTCATGAGGTGCATGGGCGGCAGGAGGCGGCTTTTCGGCCGGAGGGAGGGCGGCCTGACCCTGTGCATCGCAATGATCATCGGCTGCCATTTGTCCGGCGGCGCCGCCGCAACCATCGGTATACCCGTCGCGGCAATCGGCTCACTCCTCATCCTTTTAGTACCCCTTCTCTTCGGTTCCGATCCGCGGTCGGAAGGCATTGGCGCCGAGCCGCCTCCCGGGAGAATCGCCCGGGAGAGCTTCGATGCCTCGAACAGGGGAGTCGATTTTTCCGCACTCGGAACCGCTTTCCGCCGGGAGCAGTGGGAGCTCGTCGAGGAGAGGGTG
>CAZYYB010000175.1:0-3808 GCA_964651515.1 uncultured Fibrobacteraceae bacterium | reverse complement strand
GCCGTGGTGCTCGCCACCGGGCTGGTTGTCGACGACGGGATCGTCGTCACCGAAAATATCTTCAAGAAAATCGAGAAGAAGATACCGAAGCATATCGCCGCCGTCGAGGGCGCCAACGAGATCTTTTTCGCCGTTCTCGCCACCTCGATTACGCTCGCGATCGTGTTTCTCCCCATCATTTTCCTCCAGGGGTTCGTCGGGAGTCTGTTCCGCGAGTTCGGCGTCGTCCTTGCCGGCGCGGTGCTCATCTCCGCTTTCGTCTCGCTCTCGTTGACGCCGGTACTCAATGTGCTCATGGCCTCGAAGAAAACCGGGCACGGCTGGTTCTACCGGAAGACCGAGCCGTTTTATGTCGCGCTCGACGCCGGCTACCGCGATGTTTTGCGCTCCTTCATGCGCCGTCGCTGGATGGCCATTCCCATCATTGTCATCTGCCTGGGACTCATCGCCCTCTTCCTGAAGGTGATCCCGAAGGAACTCGCCCCGCTCGAAGACCGGAGCCTTTTCCGCCTGACGGTTACCGCGCCCGAAGGCACGTCGTACGATTTCATGGAAAAATTCAGCGACCGCCTGGCAAATTTCGTCGCCGATTCGGTGCCGGAAAATGCCGCCAACATCGAAATCGTCTCCCCCGCTTTCAGCGGGGCCGGGTCGGTCAACGTCGCGATCATCCGCACGACCCTGTCCGATCCCTCGCAGCGCAAGCGGTCCCAGCAGCAGATCGTCGACATGATCAACAAGTATACCGGCCGCTTCAACGATGCACGCGTCTTCTCCACCCAGGAACAGACCATCTCGGTCGGCTCGGGCGCAAAGAACTCACTGCCCGTGCAGTTCGTCCTGCAAAACAACGATTTCGATAAGCTGCGGGAGTACCTGCCGAAATTCCTCGAGGAGGCGAATAAAAGCCCGGTCTTTCAGGGGGTCGACTATAACCTGAAGTTCAACAAACCCGAGCTCGACATCACGATCAACCGCGAGAAGGCCGCCGAGCAGGGGGTTTCGATGCTCGATATCTCCCAGACGCTGCAACTGGCGCTCAGCGCCGACCGGATCGTCTATTTCATCATGAACGGTTACCAGTACTCGGTCATCGCGCAGGTGAACATAGAAAAACGCGACCGGCCGCTCGACCTTTCCGACTACTACGTGCGGAATCGTTCCGGCACCCTGATCACGCTCGATAACTTCATCACCGCCGTGGAAAAAACCATTCCCCCGCAGCTGTACCATTACAACAGGTATAAATCCGCGACCATCCAGGCCGGGCTCGCTCCGGGCAGAACGCTCGGCGAGGGTATCGCGGAGATGCGCGCCATCGCGGCAAGAACGCTCGACCCCTCGTTTACCACGGCGCTCTCCGGCTCGGCGCGCGATTTTGCCGAGAGCTCGTCGAACTCCGGGTTTGCGCTCATGCTCGCCATCGTGCTCATTTTTCTCGTGCTCGCCGCCCTGTTCGAGAGCTTCATCGATCCGCTGATCATCCTGCTCACCGTGCCGCTCGCCTTTGCCGGCGCACTGCTGAGCCTCTGGATGTTCAACCAGACGATCAACATCTTCTCTGAAATCGGCATGATCATGCTGGTCGGCCTGGTGACGAAGAACGGGATCCTGATCGTCGACTTTGCCAATCAGCAGCGCAAGACCGGCCTGGGCAAGATCGACGCGGTCGTCGAGGCATCGGCACTGCGCCTGCGGCCCATTTTAATGACCACGCTCGCCACGGCCCTCGGAGCAATGCCGATCGCGCTCGCCCTGGGCTCCGGAGCCAAGAGCCGCGCCCCGCTCGGCATCGTGGTCATCGGCGGACTGATATTTTCGCTCATGCTGACGCTCTTCGTGATTCCGGCGATGTACACGTTCATGTCGAGAACGAAGAAGAGGCGCATAGAGGAAGAATGATGTGGTTGAACAATAAAAAGGCGAATGCCTTTGGATGGCCGAACCGGGTCACCCAGGGGTCGCGCCGGTCACCTGACCTCTGTGAAAAGAGAATTCAGGAATTAACCCGTCGGGGCACAGCGTGCTGTGCCCCGACGAAGATCTCAATCATTTTTTAATTTTTAATTTTTTAATTGTGTTTTCTACCTTATGTGAGCGTTGCGGGAGTGGGAGAGCGTCTGCCGAAGGCAGACATCGCCGACCACTTCCGCTGGAAGGGGTGCGTCGGAGACGCGGCTTTGCGCGGCTCCGACCAGGGGACCACCGTAAGGTGGTTCCCCCACCATAGAGACTTATATGCACTATAAATTCATTATTACCATTACCGCGCTGATGGTTATTTTCATCGACCGCTCCTTTTCGCAGGCGCTCCTCACGCCGGGCCAGGCCGTTGCCCTGGCGCTCCGGAACAATTTTATCGTCCAGGCGGAGAAGAACAACGCGGCGATCGCCGACATCGGCAACACCGCCGGGAATGCGGGCATGCTGCCGCAGGTACAGGGGAGCATCGCCGGGAGCGCCTCGGTCCTCGACAACAACTCGAAGTTCCAGCCGGTGACGAGCGCGGTGCAGGAGTACCGAAACGACACCGCCACGGCGCTCAACCCTGCCGTCACGCTCACCTGGACCCTGTTCGACGGCATGAAGATGTTTGCGGAGCGGTCGCGCCTCAAGCGGCTCAAGGAGATCGGGGATCTCGACTACAAGGACACCCTGCAGACCGTCGCGGCGCAGACCATAACCGCCTACTACGATATCGTGAGCGCGCAGCAGCAGCTCGCGGGGGTTGAAAAGGCCATCTCCCTGTCGCAGGAGCGGGTCAAGATTACCGAAAAGCAGTTCCAGGTGGGCACGGTCTCCAAGGTCGACTACCTCCAGGCACAGGTCGACCTGAACGAGCAGAAGAGTTCTCTCCTCGCCGAAGAGGACATCATCATCCAGAAGAAGATCACGCTCAACGGACTCCTGGCCCGGCCGCCGGAAACCGATTTCCTTACCATCGACTCGATTCCGGTCAACTATGCCCCGCCCCGTTCCGGGTGGGCCGATGTGCAGGCGGAAAATTTCGAGATCATCGCCGGGCTCAAGAACGTCGAAGTAGCCCGGCTCGAACGCCGGAAGACCCTGTCGCAGTTTATGCCGACGCTCGCTTTTTCCGGAGGCTATTCGCTCGATAACGAGCAGTACAGCACCGGCTCGACCCTCCTTGATAAAACCTGGGGATGGAGCGCCGGCCTGGCGCTTTCGGTGCCGCTCTTCAACGGCTTCAACAACGTTCACGCCCTGTCGATCGCGGACCTGAATATTGCGAACTCACAGATCTCCCTCGACAATACCCGGCTTCTCGTCCGCCAGAAGTACTACCAGGCGCAGAAGGATTTTGAAAAGGCGCTGGAGTCGCTCAAGCTCGAGGAAGAGAACATCGGGCTCGCCGATGAAAACGTGAAGATCGCCCTCGAACGCTTCCGCCTCGCCGAATCGACCTCCATCGAGATGCGCACGGCCGAGGTCAGCTACGTGGACGCCCTGACGAGGCTCGTCACCGCGCGGTTCAACGCCAAGGCGGCGGAGACGGAACTGATGAGGATCCAGGGGGAATTGGTAAAATAGAAGGTTACTGCTCAGGTGGGGACACCAATCCGGCAGCCGCTGGCGGGGGAACCACCGTGCGGGTTACCCATTTTGCCAAACGGCAAAAGGTAGAAAACACCCGGGAAAAGATCCTGAGTAATAACAAAATCAGTAGTTGAACTGGAGCCCCGCCCCGAACTGGTAGAGGTTGACCGTCGTCGGCTTGAGCTCGTGGGCGAGATTGACATTGGCGTTCAGCCGCAGCCAGGAGTACGGGTCCGCGAAGAGCGTGGCG
>CAZYYB010000174.1:0-3904 GCA_964651515.1 uncultured Fibrobacteraceae bacterium | reverse complement strand
AATTATCTTTGTTTTGATTTAGATACCTCGCAGCTTGCTGCGGGGTAGTTCATTTGCTACAAATTATTCAGAGGACAAGGTTTCGGCTCATAGAGGCATTGAGCACCCCGGAAGCTTTTGAAGCCTTCAATAAGCTTCAGAATCGTTAAAAATGAATTTCTAAGGTTCAGAATTGAGGAATGATCGCTGGCAACTTCGGCATACGTGTGAATTAAACGTTTGATTGATTATTTTTGCAATAATGAGGAGACAAGTGAACGATATGACAGCGGTTGATGTTAATGATTTCGCCGTAGAAAAAGAATGTACTTATAAAGGAGAACGCTATTCTGTTCGAGACAACGGAGCGGTATTTCGACTTCAACCAATCGGCAAACGTGCTCGATCCAATGATAATCAGTGGACGTTTGGAAAAGACAATTCTGCAAATGGATACCTGCATATCTCAAATGTTCGTGTTCACAGGATTGTAGCCACTGCTTTCCATGGAGCACCACCAGACCCAAAGTTTGTGGTAGATCATATTGAGTTATAACGCATTCATTAGGCGCTTATCTACGGAAGGTTATCAGGTAAGAGACTATTCAAAAGATGCCAAAGAAGGGGCAATGGTGGCGATTCAATACGCTCAGAACACGATTGCTCATTATGAGTCCTGCGTTAGGCGGGTATTGAATTATGGGTATCGCAAGCGCAAGATTCGTGAAAATCCTATCCGAGAGGGTGTTAGACCTCTGAAGTTCGGGACTCGCTACATCACTGACGACGAATGGACTCGGTTACGGAACGCGATTGAGAGTTCGCCCTTGAAATGGTTATGGCTGTTATTGGTTACCTTTCCGATTAGGGTGGAGGATGCATTGAGCCGGGAGAGGGGCAGTTTCTTCCCTTTCGGCAAAAACGGACCTTACCTGTATTTTCTTGCTAAAAAAACTGCGAATACGAGACAAGTCCCAAAACCTGCAATGTTCCCACTTCTCTGGTTTCCTGAGATACTTGGATATTTGAATGGAATGCCGGACGGACAGGGGTATTTATTTATCCGCCCTGATGGTTCCCGTTGGACTTACAAGCAAGCCAATAATGAGTGGCACCGGATCATCCAAGAGGCCGGGATAAGCGATCTCCATATTCATGATTTGAAAGCCAAAGCCACTTCTGATCGGCTTGAACAAGGTTTTACGCTTTCCGACATGGTTCGACTTGGATGGTACTCGGATTACCGGATGATTCTGCGGGTCTATGATCGTGTCCCGGCGACTGATTTGATGGGGAAAATTGAAAAACGGTTTGATGACCGTCGAGGCTGTGTCGAGGTTCAGAAGGCTGTAAATGAATAAAACCCCTGATTCTATTGGTCGGAATGGCTTACAGCAGAGGTCTGCAAAACCTTCACCTCCAGTTCAAATCTGGATGCCGCCTCCATCCTTTACCACTGCGAATAAGGCCAAAAAACCTCGAAATTAGCTCAAAAACGCCACTTTTCGCAAACCGGTAGAAATCTTTCGAGGAAGATTTCAATTTCTTTTTTCCCTCTTTTTTGCTCATTTTTACTGGCTTTTCTAAACCTTACGGCCAAATTTCGGCCAGTTTACTTTCACAATTTTTCAGAGTCGGTATTGTAGCGGAATATAAGGAATTTTTTTTCAGGACTGAGAAAAGGCCGCTTCAATTTTGGAGCGGCCTTTTTTTATGCGAAGCGCTTGAGGGTGACGACGCGAGCATTCGGGACGAGGCAAGAAGAGAAATGAGGATTTCCCCTTTCGCGTAACGGGAAACGCCGAGGGAAAGGGCAACGCCGATTCAAAACCCTTGAGGATGCCTGAAGATGCAACGCGGGGAAAAAAACGGGAAGCCCCGTGAGGGCTGCACGGGCGGGCGGGGCGGGTGATCGTAGGCGGCGAACCCGTCAGAAGGGGATGCTTGAAGGCCTGCCCTGCAACTGCCCCGCCTGCCGGGAAGCGCCGACTAATAAGCGGTTGCATTGGCGCGAAGTGCGCGAGCCGACCCTCGTGACCGCCGTCATGGCGCATCGCCTGAACGGCATAGGCAACGAGCGAGGCGAAGCCGTGCACCACGCAGCGCCCTAACCTAAGCGTTATTTTCCCGTGGCTCCGGTAAGCGAGGAATCCGCGCAGCCGGACGCCATCGGGCATAAAAGCGCATACCCGTTAGGGTATTGGCGCTTTGTCACTTGGTTTGACTTAAAAACCCTTTGAAGGGTAGGGATGATCTCTGTAATACTGGGAGTTTACATAATGTGCTTTTGCGACATTTTTGATCAAAAATGTGCCTGTATGCGATTTGGGCAATTACAGGCGACCGCAAAAGATCACATTATGTAAAAGCGCCCACGAGGGCGCGGCCACAGGCTACCGCTTGTATGGTGCAGGCCGGATAATGCGAACAGGTGCGGCGGCGGCGCAGGTATGCGGTGCCGACGCGCCGGCTGCTACAACCGAAACTATAATAATGCGTCCATTTTACCTTTTGGGGAAAATGGGAATGATCGATCTACGCAAAGCCCGGCGCCGGCGTGGGCGGTATGCCGGTCGCGGGCGGGGTCACGGTAGAGAGATCGTAGCGCGGGGATCGGGTCTCGGTATTTCGCCTCAATTACTGTACTTTGAAATGAATTTGCCCCGAATCATGGCGAAAATTATTTCATAGTCAATCAAGAAAGGATTCATCATGGCGGATATAGTCGCTCAGGAAGTGATCGAAAACAAGATACACGTCATACGCGGGAAAAAGGTCATGCTCGACCGGGACTTGGCGGAGCTCTATGGAGTAACTACCGGCAATCTCAATAAAGCCATGAAAAGAAATATGGCGAGGTTCCCCGACGATTTTATGTTTCAGCTGACACCGGAAGAGACGAAAAACTTGATGTTCCAAATTGGAAGATCAAGTTGGGGCGGAACAAGAAAACCCGGTTATGCTTTCACCGAAAACGGCGTGGCGATGCTATCCTCGGTATTAAGCTCCGAACGCGCCATTCAGATTAATATCCAGATCATGCGGGCATTCGTGCGAATGAGGAATCTTATCGCGGATAATACCGAATTACGAAAGGCGATTGAACATACTGAGCGGCGGCTCGACGTGCACGACCGGCAAATACAGATCGCCTTTGCAGCTTTGAAAAGCATTATGCAGCCGAAACCGGAAACACCCCCGGAGATGCCGCAGACGGAACAATTGCCGAAAAAAGAGCGGAAGATGGGGTTTGGAAAGGATAGCGGGAAGAGATAGGCACGAAGCGGCGTCAAAAAAAATCTTTCCGCAATTCTTGAACGATAACTATATTGCATAGCGAAGAGGTTATAGATCAAACGAAAGGATTTCTTAAAGAAGAAAAAAATTGATTGAAAAAATTGCGTTAACGCGCAGTAATCGTTTCTGTCGAAAACCAGCAATTTTTACACAGGAAACGAGACTCGTGAGAACGCGCCTGCATAGGCGCGGCTCTGGGTCTTGTGTTTCCTGTGTGGGGCTTGCTGGTCCCTCGGCAGAGGCATGAACTTGGAGTTCGCGCCTTTTCCTTTTTATGGACAATATGTTTAACCTATTGAAAAAATATTTCGGACTCTTATGTTTTGAGAATATCGGATACTATTCTTAAATGAGTAGCGGACAAGTTGGGGGGGTATAAATTATGGCTAAGTGCAAAAATTGCGGGAAGAGCGGCCTTTTTTTCAAAATCAACTCAAACGGCATATGCAAAGAGTGCGACCGTATATTTAGGTTACAAGAAGAAGAACGGCAATTAAAAGAAAATATTGCAAAAATGCAAACCGAATATTTATTAAGCGAAAAGGCTTACAATGAAATTAACGCTAAAAGAGATGTTACTACTCAGGTAGAAGAGCCGTATTTTTGTCATCGAAGCATTTGATGAGTT
>CAZYYB010000173.1:0-3914 GCA_964651515.1 uncultured Fibrobacteraceae bacterium | reverse complement strand
GACCGGAGGTGGCGGCGGGGGCGGGGCCGGTGCGGTCACGACGATCTGCACCTGATCGTCATCGGCATCCACCGAGCGAAGCGCGTGGCCGCCAAACCGTAAAACAATGGCGACAACGCACAGGATACCGGCAGCAATCAGCAGGTTCCCTTTTTTAAAGCCGCTTTCGGGCGGCACGTTCAGATGCAGGGCCCCGTCGATCCGCGAGGGAACACGCGGCCGCGCGTGACGCGATCGGTAAACGAGTCCGGTCATGACGGACTCCGCACGACCTTCAGGGCATACTTGACAATGCCGGAACCGCGTACCATATCGATGAGCCGGACCACCTCACGGTAGGCAACGTCCTGATCCGCCGCGATGAGGACCTGGTGATCCGGGTCCTTTGCAACGGCGTTTCGCAGTTCCGCAATGACCTGCGTCGAATCCGAGGGAACGCCATCAAGAAACATATTTTTGTTTTTGTCCATCACCAGACCCGAGGCCCGGGGAGCTTCGGAACCTGCATGCGCGGCTTTTGGCAGATTGATCCTGATTTCCTGCTGGTCAAGAACCGAGCTCGTTATCATGAAGATGATCAAAAGGACCAGGAAGATGTCCACCAGCGGCGTGATGTTGATGCTGGAAATTATCTCTTCATCGTTATGGGCTGGGTGTGACGCCATGGCATGCCTCCGGACGCACAAAGGTTTCGTGCAGGAAATGAGCCAGGACGAGCGCCTGGACCTCCCGCGCCTGCTCCAGGATCCCCTTGCTGCGATTCCGCAGCATGTTGTAAAAAACAACGGCCGGGATGGCCACCATGAGCCCGAGGGCCGTCGCCACCAAAGCCTGGGAGATTGCCACCATGACCTCGGTGCTCCCCTTCCCGCCCGAAGCCGCGAAACGATCGAAGGCCACGAGAATGCCGATCACCGTGCCGGTCAAACCCAGAAAGGGGGCGTTGGCACCCACGGTGCCGAGAAAGGAGAGCCCCTGCTCCAGTCCGCGTTTCTCCATGGACTCCTGCGCTTCAAAAACTTTTTCCATGGCTTCGGGAGCAAGGCCCCAGTTATCCAATCCGGTTTTAACCGTGCGGCCCGGAACGGTAGCCGCATCCTTTCCTTCAACCTTAAGTATGCCGAGACCGCCGCTTTGCTTAAGGTTTTGTGTTAAGCTCGTCATCCACTTTGAGGCGTCGCCTTTTGTGCGGGCGTAAGCGCGCAACCTGCCGATAAAAATTGCCAGGATCGCTATTTCCAGAACCACGAGCAAAGCCAGAATCGCCTTTTCGATGAGCACCAGAATCGGCGCGAGAAACGAGATGAAATGAACCACATTGAGCTCCTTTTAGTAATTGACGCCTGAATGCAGACTTTTTGAATGTTTGCATCCAGGCATTTAGTGTTAAGTTTTAATCCGCAGACCGACATAAAGTTGTCTTCCACGCAACGGGCCCCAGATATGCGAGGTATTGAAATTGCCTGAAGCATCCCAGTAATGAGGATCGTCCCCGAAGGTTCCCTCCTGGGTAATGTTGAACAGGTTCTCGGCGCCCGCGTAGAGATCCACCATCGGGCGGAGCTTCCAGGATGCCTTCATATTGACAACGACATAACCGGGAGCATTGGTGGATTTTGGATCGCTGACCTGACCGGTCGTATAGTTTAAAACATTATATTCCTGCCCGTACCCATAGGGCGCCAGATCGCGCGGCGCGGTCCAGTCCGCATCGCCGGAAAGGGAAGCCGGCCCACGATTCAATTCGAGGCGGCCGATGACTTCGGTTTCGACGGCCGCCACCAGTTCTATGGCTTTGAAATCATTGGGGATTTGCTCGTGCTCGACGCCAAGGCCGAGCTTGAGCCATTGGGAAGGCAGGTAAGAGGCTTCCGCATCCACGTCGAGGAAGTCAAGGGAAAGGGAATCGCTCCGCAATAGCGGACGGGGTAGCGTCGTGTCGACGTCCACGTATTCCAGATTCGAGACCCGCGTGCCATAGGCCGCCACGGTGAAGCCCCATCGTCCTTTGTCGTAGGAGAGTGAGCCCCCCGCACCCTCGGCCGTTTCCAACTTGTCAACACCGATGTCGAATCCGTCATTCAGAAGGCCGTGATCCAGTTCAAAGAAGGTCAGCGGCGGACGCCACCCCAGACCTGCGGACAATCGACCCGTCAGGCCTTCGACAAATTCCCAGCGAAGACTTGCCCTTGGCGCGGCGATAAAATTGTCGATCTTCGAACCCGGCTTGTCGAACCAGTTCACCTCGATATCATCGAGTCGCAGCGCCACCGAAAGGTCGCGTTGATGACCGAAGTTCACTACGTCCTGGCCGTAAGCACCGCCGAAATTCGAGTAATAGGAATCCGGGGTGATGTGGAGGCTGTCGTAATAGTAATATGACTGCGATGCCATTCTTTCGGCATTCCCATCAATACCGAGGGTTACGGTATTGGGGCCTGCCATACCCTGCCACCGCAAATCCGCCACGCCGTTACGGTCCAGATTGGCATAGTCGGCCCCATTCTCGTATTCGGAGGCCTGCGTCTGGACAGAGTAGCCCGCCCGCAACTGCCATATCCCCAGGTTTGGGGAATCCCAGGTCAATGCACCAGCGGCTTCATCCCGTTCCGTCTGAATCCATTCGATGATGTCCTGAGGATTGCCGGTATAAGCGCTATCCACATTGCCTCCCCCATACTGCGGAGTCGAAGTCCCCCCGTTCCCCACTGCCGCGCCCATATAATCCGAGGTGTTGGCTGCGCCAAAAACCTGCGAAAAGCTGTGCATGTAGCGCAGGTTCCACGACCAGTTATCGCCGATTAAACCGTTCAGCCGGAGCAGGGCGCTTTCGTCCTTGAGCGACGGAGACGACGAAACGTTGCTGGAGTCCCCGAACCATGCTCCCTGCTCGAAGTGATGTGCAGCGACGAGCACCCCGAACCTCCCGCTGTCGGTTACCGCGGTTCCGGAAAATGAAAGACGGTCCCAACCGTTGTTCCCTATTGCCGCATCGGCCGTCAGGCCGTTGCGCGTAGGGTCCCGAAAGCGGACATCCATGGCCCCGCCTATTGCGCCCGGCGCAAGGAGCGAGGCTCCGGGTCCCCGGGATATGTCGATGTCGGCAATCCCGGCCGTGGTCAGCGCATCGACGCCGTAGAAACTGGTGACCGGGGTATAGAGGGGAAGGCCGTCGACAAGCAGGGTGGTTTGATTTGCGCCGAGACCGTTGATCTGGATCTGCTTGAAGCCGCACGAACTGCATCCAGTCATGACGCAGACGCCGGGTTCGTCGGTCACGGCCTGGGTGAAATTATCCGCATTCTTGCGGTAGATCGCCTCGGGCGTGACCACGCTGGTGGGCTGGATGGCATTGGACAATGCGCCAAGGCGGTCCACATCGCGTCTTTTTCCCCTTATCTGGATAGTCGTGTCTACTTCGGATGCGGCATGAGCCTCTTCGGGCGCAGCGGTTAATTTTTCAGAAGAATCGGGCGCGCCCATCGAGGAATGTCCGCCGGAATCCTTTACCATCGCAGCCTCAGCCCGGGCGATGGAATCGGCCACGGTTTGCGCATGGGAAGCGGGAACGAAGGCCAACACCCCCGAAAGCGCCAGACACCGCCATGCCGACAAAGTTATCTCGTATACCCTCATATTTTTTTGCTCCTTTTTTCATAAGTTAATGATACTCAATAAAATCTTTCATGAACGAATACGGCAAGAGGAAACCTCATTGCCTTTTCGGCTTATGGAAAATTTTGATTGCTGCGCCATGAAACGGCCGTGACGGAATAGACCCCTTTACCTTCTCGGGTATTCGGCACAGCCGGCGCGAAAATTCAGGTGAACCGTTTTAAAAAACGGGGATCAAAGCGGGAGGTGCGCGACTATGATAGCATGTGCGGTGCCTGAAACTTTTCGGCCTGTTGTAA
>CAZYYB010000172.1:0-3937 GCA_964651515.1 uncultured Fibrobacteraceae bacterium | reverse complement strand
GTTCGAGGAGCGCATGCCTGCCGCCGCTTATGTTCTGGGCGAGGATATTCTGCTTCGCAATTGCCGGATTCGCACGCAGGCAGGAGTACGTTTCGTTAAGCAGGGTATTGGCGGTAAAGAGCACCAGGATGTTTTTCCCGAGCGCGGCATGCAGTTCGCCGACAAGCCCGGCGATGTAACCGGGAAACTCGCGCGAGTCCGGCTCCGGCGCGTTCCGGATCGCCCCCCTGATCGTCTGGTGGCTGCCGAAGGGCGTCGCATAGAATGAGACCGCCGTGCGCTCCCGGAGCGCGGGCAGGCCCACCGAGTTGAAGAAATAGTCGACCGATCGGGCCACCGACAGCGTGGCCGAGGTGAAAACGACGGCGCCGCGGCACCCCTGCCAGACCGGGGAGAGGAGCGAGGCGATATCGAGCGGAACGCCGCACAGCTTGGTCCACCCCTTTTCAAAATTACCCTCGACCCAGAAGGCGTGATCCTCGGTCTGCGCCGAAATGAGATACCCGAGGTCGGCGATAAGCTGGGAAGTCCTCTCCTGGCACGAGGCCGCCGCCTCCTTCATGAGATCGAGATCTTTCCCGTTGTCGGCGACGAGCTCCTGCTTGAGCTGGTAGAGAAGATCCCGCAGCGCTTCGAGCGCATTGTTGAATGCCGGAACCTCGACGTTCGATGCCCAGTCGCCCTGGTGGACCGGGATCTCGTACTCCGCCCGCGCTGCCCCCTCCCCGCGATGCGCCTTCGCCCACTCCTGCACCGATTCGAGGAGGGACTGCGAATATTTCCTGACGCGCTTCAACTGCGATTTCAGGTCTTTGCCGCAGGCCGCGATCCCCAGGCTGCCCTTGAAATCGGTCATCGACTGAACGAGATTGTTGAGCTCTTCGAGGAAGAGGGAGACGCGGTTGGTATCGAGCTCCACGCGCAGGCAGCGGTGACCGCCGGATTCGAGGTGGTGCGCCTCGTCGAAAATGATGGAATCGATGGGCCCGAGGAACGGGTTCGCCATGCCCATTTCCGCGTAGAACAGGGCGTGGTTGATGACGACCAGGTGCGAGCCGGCGGCCTTCTGACGGGCACGCTGGAGGAAGCAGGTCCTGAAAAATCCGCACCGATGGCCCTCGCAGCCCCGGCTGTCGGCCGAAATGAGGTCCCAGATCTTCGCGAACCATTTCGGGTTGAACTGGTTCTGCTCCTCGATGTCGCCCGTATCGGTCGTCTCCACCCACGGGATGAGGGGGAGCACGGCGAACCGTTCGCGTATGGAAAGGTTTCCCGCCTCGCCGCGGAGGAGCCGCTCGAAGCGGTTCAGGCAGAGATAGTTTCCCCGGCCCTTGAGGGTGGTGTAGCGCAGTTTTCCCTCGGTAAGGCGGCTGACAAGGGGAAGCTCCTTCGACAGAAGCTGGTCCTGCAGGTTGCGCGTCCGGGTCGCCACGAAGACGCGGCAGCCGTTCCCGAGCGCCCAGAGGGCGGCCGGGACCAGGTAGGCGAGCGATTTACCGGTGCCGGTGCCCGCCTCGGCCACGAGGAGCGACTGCGTGTTGAAGGCGCCGGCGACGTCTGCGGCCATGGTCCGCTGCGATTCGCGGAGGACAAAGGAGGGCAGCGCCTTTTCGAGAGCTCCGCCGGGGGAGAAGATCTTCCCGGTCGTTTCGACATCGATCTCCCTGAATGTTTCCGGCGAGGCGAGCTTCGGCAGGTTGATCGCATCGCCGCGTTCCCGGACGATCACCCGCGGCCGGGAGTCGCCGAGCGATTTGAAGATGAGCGTTTTCAGGAACGACGCCGGGGCCGCGGCCGCCATGGTCTGCCGCACCCGCTGCGGAAGCCGGGCGAGCTTGGGCACGAGCAGGACGGCGATCTCGCCGGATGCCCGCGCGTCGAAGAGTGCGCGATGGGCATTGTCGAGGGTAACGTCGAGGCTGTCGCTGACGGATTTCAGGGAGAAGCGGATGCCGGATTGCAGCAGGATCTTCGAGAGCAGGGCGGTGTCGAGCGACTTCTCGCCGATGGTGTGCAGCCCGGCGCGATCGAGCGCCTTGTTGATAAAAGTGAGATCGAAAAACACCTGGTGCCCGCATACCGGGAGATCGCCGATGAACGCCAGGAGGTTCGGCGCAACGGTTTCGAAGGGGGGTGCGGTTGCGGTGTCGGCGCCCGTGATGCCGGTGAGGTCGGTAATGAGCGCCGGAATCGGCATGCCGGGATTGACAAAGGACGCAAATTCCCCGGAAGCCTTACCGGCAATGAATTTTACCGCGCCGATCTCGATGATCCGGTCGGTGGCAAAATCGAGCCCCGTGGTCTCCACGTCGACCGCCACGAAATCCGGAACCGGAACGGCCGGGGCGGGCGGGCGGGCGGGCGACGGTCCGCTCTGCCGATGGTCGGGCACGCTCTGCCGGTGGTCCGGGACGCTCGGCGGAGGAGCCTTCTTTTTCGTCTCCGCGATAAGCTGTGCCTTGAGTTTGTCGGATAACAGGTCGCTCAGCCGGGGCATGGGAACTCTTTCTACCAGGGGTTTAAAAACGATACGGGCAGGTAAAAAATACTCTGTTTCGGAGGGGCGGGACGGCGAATATGAGTGCTTCCGGCGGGGGAAGCGAGCTTCTGCCACCAAATGCCGGTAGGGGGGACCACCATTTTGATTTGTTTGCCGTAAGCCCGCATAAGCTCCCCCCGATCTCTGGTATATTTTATTACATGACCCCATCGAGTGCCACGCCGTGAAAATCATCGTCGCCAAAACCGCCGGTTTCTGCATGGGAGTCAAGCGCGCCGTGGATCTTGCGCTTGAAAACGCGGGCAGGATGCCGGAGGGGATCAAAACGATCGGCCCGCTCATCCATAACCGGCAGACCCTCGATATGCTGAACCAGCGCGGGGTTTCCCAGCTTGGTGTCGAGGACCCCGCCGCCGGAAGCGGCACGCTTCTCATCCGGGCGCACGGCATCCCGCCGCTCCTGCAGGAACGGTATGCGGCGCAGGGGCATCCGATCATCGACGGCACCTGTCCGAAGGTCAAGACCGTCCACCGGGTGATCGAACGCTATCGCGACCAGGGCTTCCAGATCATCATCGCCGGCGACGAGGGGCATGCCGAGATCATCGGCCTGCTCGGCTATGCCGGAGCCGCCGGTCACCTGATCCACGCGACCGACGACGTCGATGCACTGCCCGATTACCCGAAAATCTGTCTCGTTTCGCAGACCACGTTCGATCGCACGCTTTTCGACCGGATTGCGGAGCGGATCCACTCCCGGTACGCGGGGGGCGAGGTGGTGGTGAAGAAGACCATCTGCGCCGCGACCGACCAGCGCCAGGCCGAGACCGAAACGCTCGCCCGCCAGGTGGATGCCATGATCGTGGTCGGCGGAAGGAACAGCGCCAATACCCGGCGCCTCGCCGCCATCGCGCAGCAGGCGGGCGCCCCGACCCAGCTCATCGAAACCGAGAGCGAAATCGACTGGAACGCCCTTGCGCCATGCCGGACCATCGGCGTGACGGCGGGTGCCTCGACGCCCAACTGGATGATCAAGCGCGTCGCGGATTACCTGCAATTTCTCGACCGCTCACGGCGGCGCACGGTGCCCAACTTGTTCCGCCAGCTCTTCGATATCGCCGCAAACCTGAACATTTTTCTGGCGCTCGGCGCCGTGGCGATCTACTTCGTTTCCTGCCGGATCCAGGCGGCCCCCTTCACGGCGGGCGGGGCGGTTCTTTCCTTCTTCTACTTTCTCTCCATGTATCTCTGGAACAGCCTGACGAGCCTCGAAACGACGCAGCACCTCGGCATTTCCCGGTACCGGTTCTATCACCGGTACAAGCCGCAGCTGCTCTTCCTGGCCGGGGCGATCCTTATCCTGATGCTCGGGGTGAGCTTTGTTTCGGGCCGGTCGCTCGTTCTCATGCTGTTTGCGACGGTCATCGGTTCGGTCTA
>CAZYYB010000171.1:0-3998 GCA_964651515.1 uncultured Fibrobacteraceae bacterium | reverse complement strand
AAACCCAAAAACACCAATAAAATCAACAATTCGCACCCTATTCAGCAGGCCCTAAATATTCAACTTCATTTTTTTCGAGTAACGCTAATAACTCTTCGAAGTCGCGCTGGATATTCATATAAGAATTTGCCCGCCTCTACCCGTAAGAGTTCCACCTGATCAAGCCGTTCCTCAGAAGATACCGATTTCCAGTATTGAAGGTCGCGCTTTGATAATTCATCATGGCTGCGCGAAACGATGATATCCTTTTTCATGGAAAGAAAATACGATTTCCGGACCCTCATGAGGGCTGGAAATTAAATCTTGAATCAGCCATTCCTCCCGCTGTTTCATCTCCCTTTTGCCGGATCTCCACTATCCATGTATTTTATCATCAACGGCATGAAACACGAGGGTGGAAGAAATACCCGGGAAACGACACCATGGCTCGAACGGCAATTCTGGAAAAGGTGATGCATCGCGAATCGAAATCGACGCTCCCGAGGTCCGGAATCGGTGCAATCCTGATTTTTTTCGCTGCAAACGGATCGGCATTTGGAACTACCGTGGCGATCGATCCGACGGTGACCTATCAGACCTTCGAGGGGTGGGGAACCAGCCTGTGCTGGTGGGCATTCCAGGAGGGTTCCGGGTACCCGGCGTTCGTTAATCAGATCGCCGCGTACCTGGTGAACCCGGATACCGGGCTCGGGTACACCTGCTTCAGGTACAATATCGGCGGGGGAGAAAATCCGACCCACACCCATATACCCGTCGGGAGGCGGGTCCCGGGCTATCTGCCGACTGCCGCCGGTCCCTATAATTTTGCCGCCGACTCGAATCAGCGAAAGGTAGCCCTGGCCCTGGCGGCGCAGGCGAAGGCGCTGAATCAGCCGCTCATCTGGGAGGCATTCTCCAACTCTCCGCCCTACTGGATGACCAACACCGGTTGCGCTTCGGGAGGGCACGCCGACGCCGATAACCTCAAGCCCGCCTACTTTACCGCCTTTGCAAGCTACCTGACCACGGTCGCCAGATATTTCCGGGACTCGGTCGGCATCACCTTTCGCACCCTCGAACCGTTCAACGAACCGAGTGCGGAGTGGTGGGACAGCGGCGGCACCCAGGAGGGGTGCGGGTTCAAGAACAACCAGTCGACCATGATCGAGTACCTTGGCGACTCGCTGTCGGCAAAGGGGCTGCTTTCGACCACCACGGTCAGCGCCGCCGACGAAAATACCGACACCTCGGCTATAAGCTCCCTGAAGGCCGATTCCGCTCTCGCGCTGTCGTTCATGTCGCAGGTAAATACCCACGGGTATGGCAACCCGACCGCCGCAAACTTCGACACTCTTGCCTCACTCGCAGCGGCAAAGGATAAACGATTGTGGATGTCGGAGGGCGGTCCCCTGAACGGGCTTGGCAACCAGACCATCACCATGCTGATGTCCCAGTATATTCTGCATGATTTTAAATATTTGAAATGCCGGGCATGGATCGACTGGCAGTCCTACGGCAGCGGGAACTGGGGGACCCTGATGGTGGATTCGAGCAAGCTGACGCTCATACCGCAGCGACGGTATTACATGATGGCCGCCTTCTCCCGGTTCATCCGCCCCGGTTCGCAGATGATCTCCACGGGCACGGATACGAATTCGATGGCGGCGATCGTGCCGAAAACCGGCAACCTCGTCATCGTGGTGCGCAACGGCACCGCCGCGGGCTTTACCGACACCTTCAACCTCTCGAAGGTCACGCGCCTGCCGGCTGCCGCGCATGTCTACCAGTTCATCGATGCCGACTCGGCGAACCAGTCGCTCCAGAAGCTTGCAGATGTGCCAGTAGTCGCCGGCGGGTTTGCCGTCGCGATGCCGTCCCATTCTGTCACCACCTGCGTCGTTCCCGGCGTCGTCGATTCGACGCTCACCGCACTCCTCCCGTCACCGTCACGGAGCGGCACCGCGCCGATCGCCTGTCTCTCCTTTACCCGGAACGGACTCTCCGTCCGCCTGCCGGCGGCGGGGGTCTACTCCGCTACGGTATACGCCGCTTCGGGCCGCAGGGTCGCCTCGTTTACCCGCGAGGGAGTCGCCGGGGTCAATGTAGTCCCGGCAGGCGCGCTCCGCCTGCCCGAGGGGGTGTATTCCGTGCTGGTGCGGCAGAGGGGAAATGTCGCGAGCGGGATAATAGGCGTGGTCAAATAGACGCTCGGCGGAAGCGGTTCCCTAAAATTATATTTTTGTCCTTCGACAGGCGGAAGGACGGATAAAGCAATAATGAGTGGTGTCCTTTATAGTTAATCCGGTCGATTTAACCCTCAGGAACAATGGAGCTCGCTTGCAGGAACAAAATTTCAGGGTTTACCGCTACCGCTGGGTCGTCCTGGCCGCATTCATGTTCATCAACGTCGTTGTCCAGGTTCTATGGATCGGCTATGCGCCCATCGCCTCGCAGGCCGCAGCCGCCTACGGTGTCAAGAGGGAGAGCATCGATCTTCTGGCGAATCTCTTCATGCTCATCTATATCCCGATGTCGTTTCCGGCGGCCTGGGCCATCGATCGCTTCGGCTTCGGGAAAGCCGTCGGCTTCGGCGCAACGCTCATGGCGGCGTTCGGCCTTCTGCGCGCGCTCTTCCCCTGCAACTACTCCGTCGCGCTCATCGGTTCGATCGGTATCGCCGTCGGCCAGCCGTTCCTGCTCAACGCCTTTACCAAACTCGCCGCGCTCTGGTTTCCACAGAAGCAGCGGGCCACGATCACGGGCGTCATCTTCCTCGCGATGTTTCTCGGCATCGGCGCGGGCGAAGCGCTCGGACCGGGACTGCTCGCCGCCTTCCGGTTCGAGGGCCTTCAGATGATTTACGGCCTGGCGGCGGTCGTCGCCGCAGCACTCTTCCTTATTTTCGCCCGCTCACAACCGCCGACGCCTCCGGGACCGCCGGAGGACGAGGCGCGCGCACTGGTGCTCGACGGCCTGAAAAGCATGCTCCGGCAGCGGGAGGTGTATTTCCTCTCCTTCGCCCTGTTCATCGGCAGCGGGATCGTCAATGCGGTGTTCACCCTGATCGACGGGTTCGGCCGCGAGAAGGGGTTGACGATCGAACAGGGCGTCACCCTGACCGTGGTCCTGCTCGCGGCAGGCATCGTCGGCAGCATCGTGCTTCCCCTGTTTTCCGACGCGATCCGGCAGAGAAAAACGATCATCCTCCTGGGCATCTTCGGCGCGGTGCCCGCGACGCTCTGCCTCGCGCTGGGAAAGGGCTTCTACTTCGAGCTGGCGAGCTTTGTGCTCCTTGGCTTCTGCATTACCGGGGTGACGCCCGTAGCGTACCAATACGGCGCCGAGATAACCCACCCGACGCCCGAGGGAACGAGCAACGGCATCTTCGCGCTCGTGGTGCAGGCATCGGGCCTGCTCATCGTCCTCATGGACAGCCTCAAGGGCGTCTTCCATAACTCCTACGCCCCATCGCTCGTCGGGCTGGCGGTCATGATTTCGGGAAGCGGACTGCTGTTCATCCTGGCGAAGGAGTCGCCGGAAATGAAACGGCGCCGGGCGCAGCTTTGATTTTTTTGCCGGAGATTACTTGAGCGTCAACGTTAACGGCGCCTGTCAGCTCCTCACCCTCACCAGCGTGAGCCGCTTATCGAAATTGGCCGCCTTCATGCGAACGATATACACGTTCGACCCGACGGACGCCTCGCCGCAATTCCATGCCAGCGAGTAGTGGCCCGCCCGGTAGATCCCTTTCGCCAGTTGCTTGACAAGACTCCCCGCGACGTCGTAGATGTCGATCTCGACGGCATGCTGTGAAACACCCGCGATGGTCGGCACGTCGAAAGCGATGCTCACCGATCCCCTGAACGGGTTCGGGTAAGCCCGCGACAGGTTGAATGACGATATGAACACACCTTCGGGAACCGCGAGCGTTGCGCTGAGGATCGTCTTGGCAGCATAGACCGGATTCCCGCCCGCTACCGCGAGCGGATACTCTTTGGAACCGTCCCATAACCTGAAGC
>CAZYYB010000170.1:0-4022 GCA_964651515.1 uncultured Fibrobacteraceae bacterium | reverse complement strand
CTTCTCCCACGGCTGGACCACCACCATCCGCGCATCCGGGATGGAGATGTTCGCCACCTGGTTGATCGGCATCGGCGACCCGTAGTAGTCGACGGTAAGCCCGTCGAGGAGTGCGGGGCTCGCCCTGCCGGTACGGATACGGGAGAGATCCTTCTTTAACGTATCCAGCGTCTTCTGCATGCGCTGACTGGTTTCGGAATGGACATCCTGGAAAGCACTCATCATGCGCCTCCTGCGGTAATGATTGATCCCACCTGCTCCCCTTCGAGACATCTGCGCAGATTACCGTTCTCCGCAAGCTTGAAGACGATGATGGGAATTTTATTTTCCATACAGAATGAAAATGCCGTCGCATCCATGACCCCGAGCCGGCGCGAGAGCGCCTCGGCGTGGCTGAGCCGGGAGAACCTCTTCGCCGCCGGGTTTTTCATGGGATCGCTGTCGTAGATGCCGTCGACCTTGGTCGCCTTGAGGAGCGCCTCGGCGCCGATTTCGGCGGCGCGGAGGGCGGCGGCGGTGTCGGTCGTGAAGAACGGGTTGCCGGTTCCCCCGGCGATGATCACGATTTCACCCTGTTCGAGGTACTCCCGCGCCTGCATGCCGGAGAAGTACTCCCCGGCCCCCTCGATGGCGACCGCGGTGAGAACGCGACAGCGGCACCCCTTCTCTTTGATAAACTCCATAAGCGCCAGCGAATTGATCACCGTCGCCAGCATACCCATGCCGTCGGCCGTCACGCGCGGGAGGTCGCTCACCGAGGCGCCGCGCATGAAATTGCCGCCGCCGACCACGATGCCGATCTGCACGCCCATCGCGTGCGCTTCGGCGATCTGGGCGGCAATGGTCCGGCAGGTAGCCACGTCCAGACCCTGTCCCGCGGTCCCGGCGAGGGCCTCGCCGGAGAGCTTGAGAAGAATCCTGTTGTAAATGGGTTTCATGGCTTCCACTTGAGAACGGCTCGAAAGAAGAGGGCGTTGCGGGAGGGGGAGAGCGCTTGCCGAAGGCAAGCATCGCCGACCACTTCCGCCGGAAAGGGTGCGTCGGAGACGCGTTTCGCGGCTCCGACCAGGGGAAACCATGCAACGGTTTCCCCACCTGGTCAAAACCCGACGATTGCTAAAATCCTATTCCTCGGCCCCAAGCTCAAGCCTGACAAAAGAAACAACTTTTATCGCCGCCCCGCACTCCTTTTCGGCGGCTTTAATCCGCTCGGTGACCGGGGTCTCGGGGTCACGGATGAAGCCCTGCTCCACCAGAACGGTTTCCTGGTAAAACTTGACGAGCTTGCCTTCGACGATCTTGTCCCAGATCTTCTCCGGCTTGCCGGAGGTCTGGGCCTGGGTGAAGTAAATTTCCTTCTCTTTTTCGATCGTCGCGGCCGGGATATTTTCGCGGTTGGCCGCGATCGGGTTGGCCGCGGCCACCTGCATGGCCAGATCCTTGCCGAGGAGGGCGACCGCTTCGCTCGCAAGCGCGGCGGCGTCGTCGACCTTGAGCTTCACCGCGACGCCGATCTTGCCCTGGCCGTGGTTATAGGTGACGATGCGCTCGCAGGCAGGGTCGGCGTCCATCTTGCGATAGCGGCGAAAGCTGAGATTTTCACCGATTTTCGCGATGAGCTCGGTAACGCGGGTCTCCACGGTCACGCCCGACCCGGGCATGGTGAGGCCGCGCGCTTCCTCGACGGTTGCCGGTTTCTTCGCCAGGAGGAGCCCGCCGAGCGCGCCGACAAACGAGGCGAAATCCTCGTTGCGGGCGACGAAATCGGTTTCGGAATTGACCTCGTAGACGATGGTGGCCGAGGCGTCGGCGACGATGGCGACGATGCCCTGCTTTGCCGCCTTGCCGGCCCGCTTTGCCGCGGTTACCTGGCCCTGCTTGCGAAGATTTTCGATGGCGAGGGTCATATCGCCGTTGGATTCAATGAGTGCCTGCTTGCAGATCATCATGCCCAGGCCGGTTTTTTCCCGGAGATCTTTTACTTGTGCGGCGGTTATTTCCATGACATACTCCTGTTTTTTTTGTATCGGTAGAGAGAGGTCGGATTATCTGCAATCTGGCAAATCGGCCGGGTCGTTTGAAACGACCCGGCCTGGAGTTGAACCGGAAGCCTTCCGGCTTTGAAGGGGAGCCCTCAAAGCGAAGGCCGGTGGCGGCAGGCGTCAACCCTCTTCGTTAAAACGAACCACCTTCTTATGAACGACGCGATGGTGCTTGGTTTTCGTTTCGGGGGTGGCGCCCTCTTCGACGATCCCCGGGACCTCGATTTCACCCTCTTCGCCTTCGACGGCGACCGCGGGTTTGGACGCTTCACCCTCGCCGCCGGACTTCAGCTCCTCGGGCGTACCCGACTGCTGCACCGAGACGATTTCGTCGGCAACGGCCTTGGTGATGAGCTGCACCGATTTCAGTGCGTCGTCGTTGGCCGGAATCGGGAAATCGACGAGATCCGGGTTGCAATTGGTATCGACGATGGCGCCGATAGGGATGCGGAGGCGACGGCCTTCGGTGATTGAAATATGTTCCTTTATGGTATCGACCACGAAGATGATGGCCGGGAGCTTCTTGAGGTGCCGGATACCGCTGAGCGCGCTGATGAGCTTCTCTTTCCGTTTCAGGAGAAGCTGGCGCTCTTTTTTGGTCAGGGCCATGAACGTTCCGTCGGCTTCCATGGATTCGATCTTTTCGAGCTTGGTGACGCTTGCCCGGATGGTGGAAAAATTGGTCAGCATGCCGCCCAGCCACCGCTCGGTGACATAGGGCATTCCACAGCGCTCCGCCTCTTCGCGCAGACAATCCTTCACCTGCTTCTTGGTGCCCACGAAGAGCACCTTGCCGCCGGCAACGGCCGCCTTATTTACTTGTGCAAGGAACTTTTCCATGCACACCAGCGTCTTGTTGAGATCGAGGATATAGATGCCGTTACGGGGGCAGAGGATGAAACGCTTCATCCTCGGGTTCCATCGCTTGGTCTGATGGCCGAAGTGGGAACCGGCTTCCAGAAGGTCCTGCAGGGTCATTGAACTCATACCATCTCCTTTAACGGGTTGTGCTTCCACGGAGTATCATTGCAGAGAGATGACCATCCGGCAATAGTACCGGACGGCACCCAGCTCTCTGCTCGCGCCGTGTGCGGGATAGGAAAAAAAAGGGACTAACGCTTCGAAAACTGGAAACGACGCCGTGCGCCGGCCTGACCGTACTTCTTGCGCTCAACGATGCGGGAGTCGCGGGTCAGCATGCCGTTCTTGCGCAGGAGCTTCCGGTTGGCTTCGCTCATCAGGGCGAGAGCACGGGAAATGCCCAGACGCAGCGCGCCGGACTGGCCCGAAAGGCCGCCGCCGCGAACTTCGGCAATGACGTCGAAGGTTTCGCCGCCGGTTACCAGCACGAACGGCCGTTCGACGTTCATGACCAGGACGTCGCTGCGGAGAAACTCCGCAATCTGCCTGCCGTTGACCGTGCGGTCGCCCTTGCCGGGCTGTAATATGACGCGCGCTATCGCATTTTTACGCTTACCGGTAGCCGAAAATCTGTTCTCCAAATGTACCACTCCTTTAAAGAGGTAACTTACAACGCAAACGGCACGGGCTGCTGCGCCGCATGCGGATGCTCGGCGCTCTTATAGACATGCAGTTTCCCCATGATGCTCCTGCCGAGCGCATTCTTCGACACCATGCCGTGAACGGCATGTATGATCACCTTGGTCGAATCGAGCTCCATCTGCTCCTTGAACGAGCGGAATTTTTCGCCGCCCGGATAGCCGGAGTGCCGGAAGTACCGCTTGGTCTCCGCCTTGGTTCCGGAGAGCTCCGCCTTGTCGGCGTTGATGATGATGACATAATCGCCGTGATCCTGGTTGGGCGAGTAGGCGACTTTACGCTTCCCGATAAGGAGCGTCGCCACATTCGAGGCGAGTCTGCCCAGCATCTGGCCGCTCGCGTCCACCACGTACCACTTACGTTCGATGGATTTTGAGTTGACTACGATTGTTTTCATACGGTGAAATCCATTCCGGTGCA
>CAZYYB010000169.1:0-4096 GCA_964651515.1 uncultured Fibrobacteraceae bacterium | reverse complement strand
CATGGCAAAATTCATCTTCGTCACCGGCGGCGTGGTTTCGTCCCTTGGAAAGGGAATAACGGCGGCATCGATCGGGCTCCTGCTCAAGTCTCGGGGGCTGCGGGTGATCCACCAGAAATTCGACCCCTACCTGAACGTCGATCCCGGTACGATGAACCCCTACCAGCATGGCGAGGTCTACGTTACCGACGACGGTGCCGAGACCGATCTCGATCTGGGTCACTACGAGCGGTTCACCGGGGCGAAGACCAACCGGAACTGCAATTTTACCTCGGGCCGCATCTACGACTCCATCATCAAGAAGGAACGCCGGGGAGACTATCTCGGCGGCACGGTGCAGGTCGTGCCCCACGTTACCGGGGAGATCTGCGATTCGATCCGATCGGTCGTCACGCCCGAAGTCGACGTGGTGATCTGCGAAATCGGCGGCACGGTCGGCGATATCGAGAGCCTCCCCTTCCTCGAAGCGTTGCGTCTCTTCCGGGCGGCCGAGGGGCGCACCAACTGCTTCTTCATCCATGTGACGCTCATTCCCTACCTTCGCATGGCGGGCGAGGTAAAAACCAAGCCGACCCAGCACTCGGTCGGCAGGCTTCGCGAAATCGGCATCATCCCGGACATGCTCGTCTGCCGGACCGAGGTGCATCTCGACAAGGACGTGCGAAAGAAAATTTCGCTTTTCTGCAACGTCGATGAGGAGGCCGTGGTCGAGGCGATCGATGTGGAGAACACCATCTATGAACTCCCGCTCGAATTTGCGGCGCAGGATATCGATACCCTGATCATCGACGGACTCGGGCTCCGTGCCGGGAGGCGGAACCTTCGCGCCTGGCGGGACTATGTCGATCGCATCGTCAACGCCGACCAGAAGGTGGAGATCGCCATCGTCGGCAAGTACTGCGAGCTGATCGATGCCTATAAGTCCATCCGCGAATCGCTCCACCACGGCGGAGCGGCGGCCGGCGCACGCGTTTCGATCCGTTCGGTCTCCTCGGAGGAGATCGAGGAGAAGGGGGCGAAGGCGATTCTCGCGGGGATAGGCGGCATCCTGGTACCCGGCGGCTTCGGCGGCCGGGGGGTCGAGGGCAAGATCCTCGCGGTCAGGTATGCCCGTGAAAACAAGATCCCCTACTTCGGCATCTGCTACGGCATGCACATGGCGGTGATCGAAATGGCGCGGAATGTCCTGAAACTCCCGGATGCCGACACCACCGAAAACAATCCCGGTTCAAAGAATCCGGTGATCCATCTCATGGAAGAGCAGAAGAAGGTCATGAACCTCGGCGGCACCATGCGGCTGGGCGCCTTCCCCTGCGACCTCGCCAAGGGCTCCATGGTCCGGAAAATGTACGGCAAAGACCAGATCAGCGAGCGTCACCGTCATCGGTACGAGTTCAACAACGACTACCGGAAGCAGTTCGAGGACGCGGGCTTGATACTCTCCGGCATTTCGCCGAACGGCATGCTGGTGGAAATCGTCGAACTCAGGAATCACCCCTGGTTTGTGGGGGTTCAGTTCCATCCGGAGTTCAAATCCCGACCCATCGATCCGCATCCCCTGTTCCGCGATTTCGTGGCGGCAAGCATGAAGAACACAAAGGCGGGTTAGAAATAAGAAGGGCCGTGTATGCGTATATGGAAACATATGATGGGGACACCGCTACGCGGTGTCCCCTGGCCGGAAGCCGCTTAAAATCCAAATTGAAATTGATAGTATTAGTAAGAAAGGTACCGTGATATCGCTATGATTCTAAACGACATGCATGAGGAGTGCGGAATATTCGGGATCTACAACCATCCCAATTCCGCCCAGATCACCTACCTCGGTCTCTACGCGCTGCAGCACCGCGGCCAGGAATCCAGCGGCATCGCGGTGAGCGACTCAAAAGCCATCATCCAGCACAAGGGCATGGGACTCGTCAGACAGGTCTACGGTTCGGAAGAGACGCTTGCTAACCTGCCCGGGATCCATGCGGTCGGCCACAATCGTTACTCTACCACCGGATCATCCACGCTCATCAATGCCCAGCCCATCCTGATAAAGTTCAAAGCAGGCCAGATCGCCGGCGCGCACAACGGCAACCTGACCAATGCCATGCCGCTCAAGCGACAAATGGAAAAAGACGGCTCCATTTTCATGTCCACGACCGATACCGAGGTGATCATGCACCTCATCGCCCACTCCCGGCGGCCGACCATCGAGGCCATGATTCTCGAATCTCTCTCCCTTGTCCAGGGGGCGTACTCGATGGTATTTCTCACCCCGGGTGCGCTCTACGGAGCGCGTGACCCGCGCGGCGTCCGGCCGCTTGTTCTCGGAAAAATCGGCGACTCGTGGCTGCTCTCGTCCGAGACCTGCGCCTTCGACCTGGTGGGAGCCACCTTCGTGCGCGAGGTCGCGGCCGGCGAGATGGTCAGGATCGATGAATCGGGCCTGACGAGTTTTACGATACCGCTCTTCGAAAATGTCAAAAGTCGGGCCCACTGCATCTTCGAGTACATCTACTTTTCACGCCCCGACAGCTTCGCATTCGGCCACAACGTCGATAAGATCCGGCGCAAGTTCGGTCGGCAGCTCGCCATCCAGCACCCGGCTCCGGGCGCCGATAAGGTCATCGGCATCCCCGACTCTGCCACCACCGCGGCACTCGGCTTCGCCGAGGAGTCCGGGATCGGGTTCGATATCGGGCTCATCCGCAACCATTACGTGGGGCGGACCTTCATCCACCCGCTGCAATCGGCCCGGGATATCTACGTGCGCATCAAGTTCAATCCGGTGAAGGGCGTTCTCAAGGGAAAGAAAATCGTTCTGGTCGACGACTCGATCGTCAGGGGAACAACGCTCAAGAAACTCGTCAGCCTCATTAAAACGGCCGAACCCGCGGAGATCCACCTGCGCATCTCCTCCCCGCCGATCCTCTGCCCCTGCTTTTACGGCATCGACATGCCGACCAAAGAGGAACTCATCGCCTCATCGCAGAGCGTCGAGGACATCCGGGCATACCTCGGCGTGGACTCGCTGGGCTACCTCTCGATCGAATCCATGCTTTCGGTGCTCAAACCGGAAGAGCGGGAGCACTTCTGCACGGCGTGCTTTACGGGGAAATATTTCACGGAAGTGGCGAACTGAATATCGGGGAGTTCAAGTTGTCGGGTGGTGTGAGTTTTTTAGGACGGCCGGTAAGGGAATTTCTGGAAGGGGGTTATCTATTTCTCACAGCCAAGGTTATTCATTTCCATTCCCAGTTCCGCCTCAATTTCTATAATACTCGGCAGACTTGATTTCAGATCGGCAGGCAATGATTTGGTCAGCTGATATTCGGATATTCCGATGGGCTTGCGGATGTCGCTCAAAGCATATTCCGCCACCAGCTTGTCCCGGCTCTTGCATAGCAAGAGGCCTATGGTGTGCTGGTCCCCTTCTCGCCTGCGTTGTTCATCTATAGCCTTTATATAAAAATTAAGCTTTCCGGCGTGCTCCGGTTCGAATTCCGCTGTTTTGAGCTCTACCACAACGTAGCAGTGCAATCGAGTATGATAAAACAGCAGGTCGATGAAGAAATCATGCTCCCCTACCTGTAGGGGCACTTGCCTCCCGATGTAGGCAAACCCCGCTCCCAGTTCTAGAAGGAATTGGGTGAGATGCTCTACGAGCCCGCGCTCCAAATCGCGTTCAGTATGCTCCTTTGTGAGAGTTAAAAAATCGAACACATACGGGTCTTTCAACGTCTGTTCGGCAAGATCCGACTGTGGCGCAGGGAGAGTCAGTGTAAAATTAGAGATGACCTTACCCTCCCGCTGCCAAAGCCCATTCTCAATCTGATGGATCAGAACATTTCGGCTCCAGCCATGAAGAACCGTATTTTGAATGTAGTAAGACGCTTCTTGAGGATTCTTGCATTTTGCTATAATGACGATGTTATGTCCCCAGGGGATCTGCACCAATTGCGAAACAGGCTGTTTCGCAATTGGTGCAGCTTCTGACCAGAACAAATACCACTGCCGAATCAACTCGAGGTTTCTTCTGGAAAACCCTTTCATCGTAAGCCCCCTGCCAATGGTGTCTTTCGCAGCTTCTTCGCGTGAACGATATTAC
>CAZYYB010000168.1:0-4161 GCA_964651515.1 uncultured Fibrobacteraceae bacterium | reverse complement strand
GGAAGGGGTGTGCCCCGGGACGCGCGTTTCGCGCGGCCGGGGGCCAGGGGGAACCGCGAAGCGAGGTTCCCCCACCAAAGGTGGCAGGGTTGGTTCCCCCACCAACACCTGCAAGTCTCCGGCCTATATTCCGGGCAATAAGGTATTTTTAATCCCTGTGATCGAATACTATAGAGGAGATGGTCCATGCAGGAAATATTGATAGGGATCGTGGGAGCGGGGACGGTAGGCGGCGGCGTCATCAAAATTCTCGGCAGGCGCATCGAAAATCTGCGGCAGGAGCGCGGGCTGCCCATCCGTATAGCCCGTATCGCCGATAAGGACCCCAAACGGCGGGAACAGCTTGCATCCTTCGGCGCCATCTGCACCGCCGATGCGCAGGATATTCTCGACGACCCCGAAATCCGGATCGTCGTGGAGCTCGTGGGCGGCACCACGTTTGCCCGTGAGCTCGTCCTCGCCGCGCTCGGCCGGAAGAAGCACGTCATTACCGCCAACAAAGCCCTTCTGGCGGAATATGGTCCGCAGATCTTCGAAGCCGCGGCACGGGAGAACGTTTCGGTTTACTTCGAGGCGGCCGTGGGCGGCGGCATGCCGATCATCAAGGCGCTTCGCGAGGGGCTGGTCGCCAACAACATTTTGTCAATCAAAACGATCATCAACGGCACCTGCAACTACATCCTCACGAAGATGTCGCGCGAGGGAGTCACCTTTGCCGCGGCGCTCGACGAGGCGCAGAAAAAGGGGTTTGCCGAAGCCGACCCGGCCCTCGATGTCGGGGGCGGCGATTCGGGGCATAAGGTGGCGATCCTCGCCTCTCTGGCGGGCGGCGGGTATGTGCCGTTCTCATCGATCAGCATCGAGGGGATTACCGCGATCGGCAAAGAGGATATCGCCTTTGCCGCCGAGCTCGGCTACACCATCAAGCTTCTCGGCATCATCAAAAAGAATGGCGACGACGACGCCATCGATGTCCGGGTGCACCCCGCCATGCTGCACGCGCGGCACATCCTGGCCTCGGTCTCGGATGTCTACAATGCGGTGCTCCTGGAGGGCGACGCGGTCGGCCAGATCCTGCTGTACGGCAAGGGCGCCGGCGAACTGCCGACCGCCTCGGCGGTGATCAGCGACATCATCGACGTTGCGCACAACATCTCCTGCCGGACCGGCGTCCGCATCCCGATGCTCTATTACAGCTCCTCCCGCGAGATGCCGGTCAAGCCGATCGAGTCGATCGAGGGCCGGTACTACCTCAGGTTTACCGTGCAGGACAAGCCCGGCGTCCTCGCCTCCATCGCGGGGCTTCTCGGCGACGAGGGCATTTCCCTCGCTTCGGTCATGCAGAAGGAGGGGTTTCCGCAGAAGGGCGTCCCGGTCATCATGCTTACCCATTCGGCCCTCGAAAAAAACCTCCGATCCGCACTCACGCGCATCGAGGCAATGCACTATATCAAAGATCGCACCCAGGTCATACGCATCGAGGAGTAGGGCGGCGAGCCCCTTCGACGAGGAACCAATGCAGTACATCAGCACCCGCAACAATCATCCACCGGCCTCTCCCGCACGTGCCATCGCCCTTGGCATGGTACCCGAAGGCGGGCTGTTCGTGCCCGGAGAGCTTCCCGGGCAGCTTGCCCGGCCGGGTGAGGGCGGGAGCTACCAGGCCATCGCCGGGCGGATACTCTCCCCGCTCCTGACCGATTTTCCGGCGGACGACCTCTCCTCCTGCATCGCGCGCGCCTACAACGCGGACTCCTTCGACACCGGCGACATCGTCAACGTGGTGCCGCTCGACGACCGCCGTTCGGTCATGGAGCTCTGGCATGGACCGACCGCGGCCTTCAAGGATGTCGCGCTCCAGATCATGCCGCGCCTTTTGGGCACCTCGAAAAAAATTCTCGGCGATCGTTCCCGCACGGTCATCCTGGTCGCGACCTCCGGCGATACCGGCAAGGCGGCGCTCGAAGGGTTCAAGAACCGCGAGGGGATATCGATCGTCGTCTTCTTTCCCCACGGCGGCGTGAGTGAAGTCCAGAAGTTGCAGATGACCACGACCGACGGCGACAACACGAGGGTGGTCGCGGTGAAGGGAAACTTCGACGAGTGCCAGACCGAAGTCAAGCGGATGCTGGGCAGCAGCGAGCTGCGCGAGCGCTACCGGGCGCGCGGCGTCGAATTCTCGTCGGCAAACTCCATCAACTGGGGCAGGCTCTGTCCGCAGATCGCCTACTATTTCTCGTCGTATGCCGCGCTGGTCGGCCGGGGCACGATCAAAGACGGCGAGGCGGTGAATTACTGCGTGCCGACGGGCAATTTCGGGAATATCCTCGCCGGCTACTACGCGATGCGCATGGGATTGCCGGTTGGAAAGCTTATCTGCGCCTCCAACGCCAACAATGTCCTTGCCGATTTTTTCGCGACCGGCCGCTACGACAGCAACCGCGTCTTCTCCCGCACCACCTCCCCCTCCATGGACATCCTGATCTCCTCCAACCTCGAACGATTCCTGTTCGAAGTCAACGGCCACGATGCGGGACCGGTGACGGCGTGGTGGCGGTCGCTCGCCGAAAGCGGCGCCTTCACGGTGGATGCAGCGACCAGGGAGCGCCTCGATCGGTTCATCGTTTCCGGCTGGGCCGATGAGCGGGAGGTTCTCGCGACCATCGGCGAGGAGTTCAGGCGGACGGGGTATGTGATGGATACGCATACGGCCGTGGCCGCGGCGATAAGCCGCAGGATGAACCCTCCCGGCGGTCGGCACACGGTCATCGCCTCGACGGCGAGCCCGTATAAGTTCGGCACCCATGTCCTGCGGGGCATGACCGGAGAGATCCTCGATGACGAATTCGCGGCGATCGACCGGATAAGCGCCCTCTCGGGAGTGCCGGTTCACCGGGCGCTTGCGGGGCTGCGGCAGAAGCCGGAACGGCACACCCGCGTCATTGAGAAAGAGCGGATGCAGGACACGCTTGTTGAGCTTATGCAGGAGATCGCGGGATAGTTTTCAAATACGCCGGGAGTAACATGGCCTTAAAATATGCAATGCTGGTGGGCGACGGAATGGCCGATTTTCCCATTCCCGAGCTGCAGGGGAAAACACCGCTGGACTATGCCGGTACCCCGAATATGGACCGCATCGCCGCAGGCGGCACCATCGGACGCGTGGCCACGATCCCGAAAGGCCTGCCTCCGGGATCGGACGTCGGCAACATGTCGCTCCTCGGTTACGACCCGGCCCGCTACTACAGCGGCAGGGCGCCGATCGAAGCGGCCAGCATGGGAGTTCCCCTGGGGAAGAGCGAAACCGCGTTTCGCTGCAATCTGGTGACCATCGCCGAAGAGTGCATGATCGATTATTCGGCGGGGCACATTGAAACCGACGATGCGCTGGAGCTTATCGGCCTCATCGAGCGGGAACTGGGCTGCGATACGGTCCGGTTTCACGGCGGGGTCTCCTACCGCCATCTCATGGTGGTGCCCGATTTCCCGGACGGCTGCGCCTGCGTCCCTCCCCACGATTTTACCGGTCGCGCCATTGCGCCCTTTCTCCCCCGCGGGCCGGGAAGCGAGCTTCTGCACTCGCTCATGCGGCGGGGAAGAACGGTGCTGAAAGATGCGCGGGTAAACCTTGTACGCGAAAGGAGCGGCAGAAAGGCCGCAACCGACATCTGGCTCTGGGGCCAGGGCCGCGCGATAACGCTTCCCTCCCTTGCCGCGCGCCATGGGCTGTCGGGATCGGTGATCTCGGCGGTTGACCTCGTGCGGGGGCTGGGGATGCTCGCCGGTCTGCGCGTGAGGCTGGTCGAGGGAGCCACGGGGTACCTCGGCACGAACTATGCCGGGAAAATGGCCGCCGCCGTTTCTGCCCTTGCCGATGAGGAGTTCGTCTACCTGCACGTCGAAGCGCCGGACGAGACCTCGCATGAGGGATCGCTCCAGAAAAAAATTACCGCGATCGAAGAGTTCGACCGGAACATCGTCGGCGAGATGCTGAAATTGCAGCATGAAACCGGCAACCTGCGGATTATCGTGGCCCCCGACCACGCGACGCCGCGTGCGCTGAGAACCCACGACGCCTCGCCCGTGCCCTTTGCCGACTGCGGCCCCGGAATACCCCGGGGCGCGGCAAAGGTCTACTGCGAAACCGCGGCGCAGGGCTTT
>CAZYYB010000167.1:0-4299 GCA_964651515.1 uncultured Fibrobacteraceae bacterium | reverse complement strand
GCCTGTTTCTCGATTTCGGGTACGGCGGCCTCAGCTCCCTGACAGGAAACAGTTACGGCATCCATCAATATATGTTTGTCGCCGGCTATTCCGATACGGTCGGCGCCTGGTACCGATGCCCGTCCGCCGAGGCGTCGTGGGATTACACCCAGTGGTCCAACTTCCAGCAATTTGCGGTTGCCGGCGGCTGCACCCCTTCCGGCGCCTCGCATGCGATCTATGTGATCGACCTGCAGGCTTCGCTCTACTACCAGCTCGCGGTGGGCACCGATCTGGAGCAGCCGGCTTTGTGGATCAACCCGCAGGCCATTCCCAACCCCACCGACCTGAATCTCGACAGCCTCGGACAATATAACACCCCGGCTCTTTTCTGGAACCAGCCGGAATTCATGGACAGGATGCAACCGTTCTTCCGCGACTGCCAGACCATGCAAGTCGCTTTTGTCGGGTCGTCCCATACCGCCTTTGAAGTGAACCCGCAGTTTTTTACCGGGGCGCCGGTTTACAATATGGCCATTGAGGAAGGCGATCCCCCGACCGAGTACCAGATGATCAATAATTATATTCTTCCGCATTGTCCATCAATTAAACTCATCGGCATGGACATCATTCTCGGGTATATGTTCTGGCCGAAGGATTCGTTCTACTGGTACCAGGGCATCAGTACCAGCGAAGGCTATCTCTATGACCAGAGCCATCAGTTCTGGCCGACGCCGCTGCCGACGAGTTTCGTAAAGCTGATCAATGCCCCGGCCAGTCCGGCGGTTTCCGATCTCGGGGATACTCTCGGCAATCTCACCTCGGTGTGTGCCGGCTGGGGCGGCCCGAACCCCTACTACAACCCCGACATGGTTAATTATACCCTCGGCAGCCCGACCTATCAAGGGGCCCTGGATTCGCTGAAGGCCATCATCAGGACCCTTTCGGCTAGGGGCATTTACCTGCTCTGCTATGTCACGCCCGAAAGCCCGTATTACGATTCGACAATATCTTACGGTAAACAGGGGCCGTTGCGGCCGATCGCGGACACCATCATCGCCGAGCTGTATGCCCTGCAGGACACGTTCCCGTTTTTTCATTTCTATGACGCCAATAACTTCGGCATGCACGACTATGTCGACAGCGAGGCACGGGACGAATCGCACCTCTGCGAGGTCGGCGGCCGCAAATTCAGCCACCGGCTCGACTCGATCGTGCATTCGATTCTCGGGCAATGACGTAGCCGCGGAGGCGTCGGTTCGATACCGGGGCTTACGCGAAATCGGCTATGGGGTGAAATCGACCGCCGGGATGCCGTCGGCGTTCAGGGCAGCGAGCGATTCGAGGATGTTGAAGGCCGGCGAGGGCGGCCGGGAAAAGCGCAGCACCAGCGATGCCGCGGCGTAGCCCAGGCAGGAGCCCCGGAATTTAAGCGAAGCGTCACGCCACTCCCGCGACATGGCGGTGTCTTCGATCTCATGCCGGTCTTTATCCTGGTGGAAAGCGTGCATATAGACAAAATGGAATCCGTTGGCGGCAAAGGTTGAAAAAGTCGTTGCGGCGTCGTAACGGCCGCCCCCATCGGCGGCGGCGCATTGTTGAAAGGTCCAGGGCATTAAGATGACGTTTTCCTTGAACCGTGCCCTGCTCGAATCGTCGGGAAGGCCGGGGAGGTCGAGGATGCCGTCGGCGGTATTCACGGTGTCGTTGTTCCAGGCGATATAGCGCTGCGAAAAAAACATGGGATCCCACATGTCGGCAAAGATCATGAGCTTTGTCCGCGGTCCGAATATCGTGCGGACCTGGGTCATTCTCCGGAAAACCTCACCGACGAGCAGTCTCCGGACCGCCTCGGATTTCGATCCCGTGAAGCGGTTGATATAATCGCAGTCGATGGTGCAGAGTTCGCTGACCGCCGCAACGCTCCAGGTCCGCCGATCGCCGCAAAAGGGAGAGCCGGAACCCTTGCCGGTCTTGCAGTTCCCGGCAACCAGCCAGTCGTAATAGGCGAGCTCGTTATGCCCGACATGGAAAAATTCCAGGGGGAAACTCACCGACGCCTCCTTGAAGGCATCCCGGAGGGCTCCGAGAAGCTCGGTGAAGGTCCAGTCGATACCGGTGGGGTCGTAGGAGAGCGACGGGCATCCGTACCTGCCGTCGGACGCGATGAAACGAACCATTTGAATGTTGGGATTCCACAGCCGGGCATTGTTCCAATGATCCGCGTGGACCCCTCCCATCTGGATCTCCGGAATCAGGCGAAGACCGAAGGCGTCGACCCGGCGGAGCGCCAGGATGAAGTTTCTCTTTATAACGGCGTAATCGTCGGTATCGCCGGGCTGCAGGTAAAAAGGTGCCAACACATAATTGTAATGGGCATTTTTCGCCCGCCGCAAAAAGCTGTCGGCCTCGCCGAGGCCGAGGATATCCCCGCGCTGCAAACAGGCGATGCGGATCGAGTTATAGGTCAGTGCGTTCCACGTCGCCGCCCGCGGGAAGGAGACCAGGGAAAGAAACGCCAGCATCATGATGATTGTATAACGAGTCATCCCGCCCTCTCCCGTCGTACGCCGCAATGTTTGCCTATCCGGACATGAGGCCCGGAACCGCCCGCTACTCGTTATCCAGCTCTCCTCCGTCACCCGCTGCCGCAAGCCTTGCCTTCGCTTCCCTCTTGCCGATATCCTTAATGGAAAGAATATTCGCGAGAGTGGCTTTCCGCACTTTCAGCCTGCCCTGCTTATGCTCCATAACAAAGACATTCTGCCGCGATATGCCGATGAGCTTTGCAAACTGGTCCTGGGAAAGATCCAGCTTTTCCCGGAGCGACTTGATGCTTCTTGCCGTTATCCGCGCCTTACCGGCCGCTTCGGTGAGTGCCTCCCCCGGCCGTTCGGGAGCGGCCTTGCCGGACGGGGAGAGCGGCTTGTTTCCGGATTCTAGCGCGGCAATCCTTTTTTTCAGCTCCGCGACGGTTTTTTTCAGCGCAACGTTTGCATGGTGGAGCGGAATGATCGACGATTTGATTTCCTTGCGGCTGATCCTGGTTATTTCGGCCTTGAGCGATTGGGCAAGGTTTGGCATGGGAGGAAATCCTTTCCTTGTATTGAATAGAACATTACTACGATGTCCGAACCCACGGGGCATCCATTAAAATTATATACTATAAGACGGCAATAAATATCAAGAAATAACGGTACTCAGGACCCCGCAAAAATACGGGGAGCGATGATTTTTGAATCTGGATTGCGTGGAGTTGAAATGCTGAAATCAAATTCGACCTCTCCCCGGCCTGCGCCGCCCTTCTCCCGCAGGCGAAGGGAAAGCGACATGTCAGAAAGAAAGGAGGTCAAATGTGGTTGTCATCTTTTGAAATCCTGGAAGTTACTGCTCAGGTGGGGAAACCATTACATGGTTTCCCCTGGCCTGAAGCCGCGAAACGCGTCTTCAGGCACACCCTTTCCAGCGGAAGGGGAAGGCGATTTTTGCCCTGCGGCAAACGCCGTGCCCCTCCAGCAACGCCATCTTTCAGGATGGAAAAAACGTCAATATCACCAACCACTTGACAGCTTTTCGGTTTCTCCCCCATATAAGGGGGAGCCAAAGGCGGGGGATTCGCCGGGAAATTCAGCAACTATTCCACCTGCCTGAGCAGTAACTCCCGGAAATCCTTCAATCCGCGTAATCCGGGTTCAGACAATTATTTCCTGCGCTTCCAGGCTGTCCTGGAGAACCTTGAGCTCGGCTTGCCACTTATTGTCTTCAATTTTGACTTCTTTCTCAACCTTGTTCGCCTCGGAAAAACCAACCATGAGCTTGCCGGTATCGATGTAGGCAATGTGGGGGGATTTCGCGCTCACAAGAAAAAAGAGAACGGCGGCGATGGATAAGGAAATAATTGCTGAAACGATTACAGACGGTATGATCCCTGATGATGATTTTCGGTCTTCGGACATTTTTTTTACTCCGCTCTTTCTATAGAATGGTGATTGTGGTTCCGAGTGATTCTTTTACTGGCAGCTGAAAACATTGATTATCTGTTACTACTCAGGTACTCCGCCCCACAATGGGTTGGGGCAGGAATACCTGAGATACCATATGTTGACAAGTAGGACTAGCGCGGCCCTAAGCAATAAATGTAATTTATAGTCATGCCTATTTCGATGTCGCGTGATGAGATTCGTGCAGTCTACCGGCAGGGTGAAGATGCCGTTGTAGCGCTCATTGAAATGCTGATTACTCGATTTAACGCACTTGAAGAAGAAGTCGCCGTGCTGAAAAAGCAGCTTGGCAAGGCAAACGGGGAAATCACTCGATTGA
>CAZYYB010000166.1:0-4404 GCA_964651515.1 uncultured Fibrobacteraceae bacterium | reverse complement strand
GCTGATCTTCATGTCGGACAAAGTAATTTTGAACCCTATGAAAACGATGATAATGATAACGACGGCACGCGGTCTGGAAAATACTTTGAGGAGCGAGGTGGCGGCGCTCGGCCTGCCGGTTCTGTGGGCGGGAAGCTCAGGAGTCAAGACCGAAGGGACCATGGTCGATGCGATGCGGCTCAATCTGCACACCCGGACGGGCCATCGGGTGCTGTTCCTCATCAAGAGCACCCTCTGCCGGAATGCGGACGACCTGTATCGCGAGGTGTACTCGATTCCCTGGGAAACGCTGATCCCGGCCGACGGCTATGTGAGTGTTTCCTCGCACATCGCCAATGAGACCATCCGGGACAATCGCTACGCGAACCTTCGCTGCAAGGATGCGGTCGTGGACCGCATCAAGGAGCGTAAAGGGGTACGCCCCGATGCCGGACCCGAGCAGACGGGCGCGGTGGTGAATCTCTACTGGCGCGGCGACGAGTGCGATATCTATCTCGATACTTCGGGGGAACCGCTTTCAAAGCGCGGGTATCGCAAGATCCCCCTCGACGCCCCCATGCAGGAAACCCTGGCCGCCGGCGTAATCATGACCGCGGGCTGGGGCACCTCCGCGGGAGCTAACTTTATCAACCCCATGTGCGGGAGCGGTACGCTGGCCATCGAGGCGGCGCTCATCGCGCTGAAGCGCCCTGCCGGCCTGGTTCGCCCCTCGTTCGGCTTCATGCAGACCCTGCTTTTCGATAAGAAGGCCTGGGAGCAGGTTCGCGCCGAGGCGGTTTCGGCAAAAGTCGATAGAATCGGAAAGATCATCGCCAGCGACATCAATCCGGCCGCCGTCGATGCGGCACGACGAAATGCCGAAACCGCCGGCGTCGCAGGCCGGATCGAATTTTCCGTCTGCGACATTTCGGAGACGGCGGTGCCCGAAGGCGGCGGCATCGTGGTGGTGAATCCCGAGTACGGCGTGCGCCTGGGCGAAGAGACGGCGCTCGTCCCCACCTACCGTAAGATCGGCGAATTCTTCAAGAAAAAGTGCCGGGGCTACGGCGGCTACATGTTCACGGGTTCACCGAAGCTTGCCGGCCAGGTCGGCCTCAAGTCGAAACGGCGCATCACCTTCATGAGCGGCTCGCTGGAGTGCCGGCTCTATCAGTACGATTTGTATTGAGCCGCCCACTCTTTCCTCGAATATGGCGGGTTATCCGCGATGAGCGTCCTGCTCACCGTTCCGCCGTTCGGGAAATAGAAGGTCAGCGAAGGTTGCGGCCCGGCCGAGATCGCGGCGATTTTCTTCGCCGGAGCGCCCCTCGAACCGTCGAGGTAAAACGAACGATTCTTCCGATCGTACCTGAGGACGGTGCACCGACCCGAATCCGGCCCGGTCAATCGATCGACGGTGAGTACCCCGCCGCCCATGGTAATTCTTGCGGTCGATGAACCGCAGCGCACGATTTTTTCGAGTTTTTCCGGACCGGAGAATGCCATGGGATTCTTTCCGCTCCAGAATTCGATCGTGTTGAGTACTGCCAGGTCAAGAACAAAGGCTCCCTCGTAGATCGGCAGAATCATCAGCACCCACATGATGGCGGTGTTGATGAACTTATCGCCGGTCGCATGTTTATTCCAGGCGAAGATTTTTTCAGTTACCAGAAAGGAACCCATGCATCCGCTCCCGGTGATGGATGCAACCAGCAGCAACGCGATGACGCCTCGTTTCATAAAACCCTCCCGTCCCTGTTTACTTGCCGCATGACTCAAAAAGCAAAGCTCATGCCACCGGGAGGGGAGGGCGCCGCAGAGAACGGTTTGGAGGAGAAATGTTACAGAAGGAAATTGAACTGTATGCCGAGGCTTTTTTCCCGGCTCATGAAGAAATAGCCGGGATCCATGGTGTTGAAGTAGCGCAAGGCGACGCCGATGGCGTGGTTTTTGATGTTTGCAATCTGGGTGCCGATTTCCAGGTCGATGCCCGGATACCACTGGTCCATATGGATCAGGTCGCCCGAAACCATGAGATACGGCCGGAGGATCCCGGTCTGCCAGGGTTGAATCTGGATGCCGCCGTCGAGGTGGTCGGTCAGTTCCTTCTGTGAGCAGACATGGTAATAACGACCGTACCCCAGCGTCAATGACAGGCCGTTGAGCGGCTTCAGGTCGGTTTCGAACTTGGTCATTTCGGCCGAGACCGCTTCGGGGTTTGCAAGCGCGGAGTCGTCCAGCGTGCCGTCGGCCAGATGGCCGGAGACATGGTAGATGGGATATAACCGGAACGAAAGCACCGACGACGGGACATAGTCGACGTAGGCGGCCAGCGTCGCGTAAAAATTATCCACCGGAAACCGGAGGTTCTGCGGATACATGACCAGATGAACCGCCGCGGCGATACCGGTGGTGAGGTTCCAGGGTTCATAGGCGACCACCGGGAAATCGAGTCCGAGATTGCCGTGGTTAACGATCCGGTTGTTTTCGGTCCCGGTATACAGGTAATACCTGAAATCGAGCGATGAGGCACTGAACGGCGGGGCCTGGGTGGGAAGCAGATCGAAATCGGCGGCGAAGAGTTCCGGGACAGCCGAGAGGAGAAAAACGGTGAGAAGACTGAGTGAACGTGATAACTGCATCTTTCAATGATCTTTCTTGCTGAAACCACTAACAGATAAAAAACATGATAAAAATACTTCCGTGTTCCGCACGGTGCAGCGATTTTTTTTTTAAAAAATCACGAAACGGTCGGAAATAGATAGGGATCGCGTCGGCAGGAATTCCGGCTGTTTAAAACCGGTCCGTCAGTGATCGAGAAAAACCGGACTCGTATAAGCCATTGATGAATATGTCGTTGCTGCGGTACAGACGACCTCTGCCCGCAGATAGAGGAGCGGTGCGGACGGAAGTGCGATCCGGAATTCCGCCTCCAGGGTTGCGGGCGAACCTGCAAAGTTTTTTTTGCAGAGAAGCGTCTCCTTTCCTGTTTCCCGCGTGAATCCATAGACCACAATGTCTTTGAGCGGCCCGAACTCCGCACTGCTGATCGCGCGAACGAACGGTTCGGCGCGGCTCTCGACGGCGTCGGGTTCCGGCAGGCCGATCTCGATGTAGGGTCCGGTCGTGACAAACGTCGCCCCGCTTTTCATGCCCGCAACGATCCGGTCGGGCGAAGCGGCAGGGCCGTAGATGCCGGTTCGGCCGAAGCCCATGTAACGGTCATTGTTTTCGCCGATCGCCACGAAGGGAACAACGAGTGACCGGAAACGGTTGAAGTCGCCATGGGCATCGTTTCCGGCGACGAGCGGGATGCGCCGTCCCTTTCCGAGCATGGCGAGCCACATGGCGCGTCCCCGGTAAAACGACGGGGAGAACCCGTTGTTGACAATCTGCATGGCATCGAGGTCGTTCGCCCGATCGCGGGACGACCACTCTCCCCGGTGCAGAAAAATTCTCTGGAGCAGACCCGGCCGGATTCCCGGATGGGCGGCGAACGCCACGCCTCCCTGAGCGTGGATGGCGCGGATGGTGTCGGGCAGCGTGGGCTGTTTCTCGCGACGACGCCCCCTTCGCGCCCCGTCGAGTGATCCGGGCAGATAGTCGTGCAGGTTCAGGCCGCACAGGTGTACCACCAGATTGTCGGCGTTCAGGCAGGAAATCTCCTCGCCGGGAATCAGGAACGGCTGCGTGGAACCGAATGCCGCAATTTCGGCAAGAAACGATCGCCAGCGGTTGCGATCCGGATCCGGCGCAAGGTAGTCGTCCATGGAGCAGGCAAGGTCGTAGGAGTGGTCGGTAACGCCGACGAAGGAGAGCCCGCTCGCCTGTGCCGCCCGCTGGATGACGGCGAGCGGCGGTCCGAACTCCACATGGCTCTGCGAGTAATGGGAGTGCACATGCAGGTCGCCGTAGGCGCAGCGTCCGCTTCCGGGAAACCGTTCATCGGAAACGTAACAGGTAAACGGCTTTTTGCCCGTGGTGCGCAGATTGTCGTTCACTACCACCTCCCGACGGCGCCCCATCGAGACGGTTACCGTACAGGTGATGTCGACGGTCCCGGTCGAAAGTTCGGCGCGGGAGATCGGGAACACGAATGCGCGCAGGGAGTTCTTCAGCGGGTGATCGATCTCGAAGGGACGAAGGTCCGGAAAGTCGTAGCGCCTTGCGGGCGCGCCCGATCGCGACAGGGCGATCGCGCAGCCGGAAAGTTCAGCGGGAAAACGGCGGCAGTCGTTGACAATGAGAATTACCGGCAGGTCGGCGCCGGGGTCGAGCCGGCGGGGAGCATCGAAAATGACCTCCGGGCGGCGCGCGAACAGGTAGCTTGGAAATAACCGGAAAAAACGGAAGTGGGTTTCGGCGTAGAGGGCGAGGCAGGGAATCGATGAGCCCGCGAGGGAGGAGAGCATGTGCATTAAAATA
>CAZYYB010000165.1:0-4434 GCA_964651515.1 uncultured Fibrobacteraceae bacterium | reverse complement strand
GCATCGCGCAAGGAGCTTTCGGCCTTCGCCCCGCGCATCAGCACCATCATGATCGAGAAGGACAAGATCCGCGAAGTCATCGGCCCGGGCGGAAAAATGGTCCGTGAGATCCAGGAGACCACCGGGACGACGATTTCCATCGAGGACGACGGTACCATTCAGATCGCCGCAACGAACCTCCAGCAGCGCGACGCCGCCATTGCCATGATCAAGGGCATTACGGCCGAACCTGAAATGGGGGCCGTGTACGACGCCGTGGTCAAGTCGATCGTCGAATTCGGCGCGTTCGTCGAATTCCTTCCCGGCAAGGAAGGGCTCGTGCACATCTCGGAGCTCGAAAATCACCGGGTCGCGAAGGTCGAGGACGTTCTGGAGCTCGGCCAGAAGATCAAGGTCAAGCTCATCGGCTTCGATCGCGGAAAGGTGAAGCTCAGCCGGAAGGCGTTATTGCAGCAGGATACCAAGGACGAGGAATAGGCCCGTATCGGCATAGGTTACGTCTCGCCTGACCCGTGCCCCTCTCCACCTGTGGAGAGGGGCTTTTTTATGTCAAAGATGAATACTTTCTATCGAGTAGTTGCGAAAAACCTGAACAATAGCAGCAAAAAAAGTTAAAGTCAAGAGATAAGGAAAACCAGATGAACACAAATTCAATTCTCGTCAAACGCCTGCCCCACGCCCTCGGCCTGCCGCTTCCGGCGCGCATGAGCCTCCACGCCTCGGGTGCCGATGTTACCGCGGCAATTGAAAATGAGATCGTCATACCGCCCCTCGGACGCACGCTCATCCCTACCGGCCTTGTCTTCGAGATCCCGCCGGGCTACGAGGTCCAGGTGCGGCCGCGCAGCGGTCTCGCCGCAAAGTTCGGCGTCACGGTTCTCAACACGCCGGGCACCATCGATGCCGATTACCGGGGCGAGGTCAAGGTGATCCTCGTGAACCTCGGGAGCGAGCCCTTCACGGTAAAGCGTGGCGACCGGATCGCGCAGCTCGTTCCTGCGGCCGTGGCGCACACTATTGAATTCTGCGAGGCGGATGCGGTGTCGGAGACCGGGCGCGGGGAGGGGGGATTCGGACATACGGGGGTGAACGGGAATATATAAGGCTCCGGCCCACTCATTATTATGAACTATTCGGAAAGATCAGACATCGACGGCGGGGTCGGGAGAGAGAAGCTTTGCGCGAAGGTGGAAGCCGGTAAAAAAAGCCATGTCAAAGGGGTATGTTTTTAACCCGGTTGCTTCCGGTACGTTGTTTTTCCAGCTCTTCAAAATCGGCACGATCTTTTGCCCTGCGGGAACTTTTTTTGCAGGCAAGAAGATCCTTAATAGCCGACCGCTATGCCGCCGACCATCACATAGCTCACTCCCGCACGTTCAAGAAGAGCGATGAATTCCTTCATGTCTTTTGTCAGCAGCATGAACGGGTCTACCAGGTAACTATTTCGTACGAAGCGACCCGCTTCATTTTCCCGCGGGTCCATTTCGAGCCCCAGGCCCGTTCCTGGATGACGCCGAATTCATGGAGTCGCTGGTCGTGGGTCATGGCGGCCCTTCTCCGGTACTCCGCTGTCTGTTGAGTATAGAGTCAAAACGGTGAAAGCACGTCCGCGTTCACTATCTTGCTGAATTTCTCCGCCCCCGCGACATTCAGGTGGTCGTTATCCGCGAAGTCGCTTCTGGTAAATCTTGCGTCCGTAAAATAATCCCGGTACGAACACCGTTCCTGCCGGCATACGCTATCGATGATCGCCCTGTTCTGCGCAACTATTTTCGGGTCGGCATATTTCGAGTACGTTTCAAAAACAGGGAGGGTGATGATGACCGGCCGGGCGCCGTGTCTCCTGATTTCGGCGATGAGCCGCCGGAAAACGGCCACATTTCCGGCAACCCTGCCCTCCTTATACAGGCTGTCGTGGTAGGCTACCCGTTTTTTGCCGAGGCTGTCGCTGATGGTGACGGCAGCGCCGCCGTTATCCCTGAGGCACCAGCCGTTCAGGTGCACTCCCTTCGCAAGATTCACCCTGAACGACCGGCGCGCATATTCCAGCGATTTTTTCGGCGTATAAAGAAATATTTTGCTGTAATTCCTGATATCGGTCCATTTAACCTCCGGATACCTGATGTGCCAATACTGCGAGTAATAGTAATCCCGCCACGATTCGCTGCCGTCTATTATCTGGTAACCGAAGCTGAAATACGAGACGCCGACGATAACGCATTTTAATCGGGGCATTTTATCGATGTAATTATGCAGTATCCCGTAGTCGTAGTATAACGACTGGGCGACATTGCTGCAGTTGTAGCCTTTGACGCCGAAATATGCGGGGTCGATGCCGTAAAGCGGCTGCGAGGAGCCCAGGACCAGCACTTCTATCGAATCGAGCTGTTCCTCGAGGCCGGCCCGCTTGGAATTGTAAATGTTCGGTATGTTATTTAAATTATGCTCGAACCATAGCAGGAACAGGAGTACGGGGAGTAAGAAAACGATTGATTTAAGGGTGAATTTCAGCATATTAGAACTGGAAATAAATAAATTGGCGGTTTTCGAAGACGCCGAAAAAGATGATGACCAGGGCCGTTGCATAGTAGGCGGCCCAGCGAAGGTAGAGGGGCTTGCGCATAAAGAGTTCGGCAATATTCATTCTTCCCTGAAAATAGTGGATCGCTTCGAGGAAGAGAATTAAAAGGGCCGACACCGCGAGGTCTTCTCCGGTGAGACCCATGCTTTTCACGACATTCTGACGGCCGGCCGCTTCGTGAAAAAGCTCGGGGATCCCGGTAAAAATATGTTTTACGATATAGAAAGCCGAATAAACATCGTTTGCCCTGAAAAATATCCAGGCGAAGGAGACCAGGCCGAAGGTCGATACGGTCGATAGCAGCGGCATTTTTTTAAAGGGAATGATCGTCGTGAGCCTGTTCCTGAAACTTTTCGTGATAAGACCCGCCACCATGTACACCCCGTGCAGGGCTCCCCAGATCACAAAGGTCCAGTTCGCGCCATGCCACAGGCCGCTCACCAGGAAAACGATAAAAAGGTTTAAATACCAGCGCGGAATAGTGACCCGGTTGCCTCCCAGGGTGATGTACAGGTAATCCTTGAACCACGTCGAGAGGGAGATATGCCAGCGTTTCCAGAACTCCTGAATGCTTTTTGCATGGTACGGCTTATTAAAATTCGTCATTAAGGTGAAACCCATTATCCGGGCCGCGCCTATTGCGATATCCGAATACCCGGAAAAATCGCAAAAAATCTGGAAAGCAAAAAATATGGTTGCCACGATAAGGCATAGGCTGTTGCAATGCCAGGGATTATTGTAGACATTATCCACCGCGACGGCCAATCGATCGGCGATGACCGCTTTCTTGAACAATCCCCATGCCATCAGTCGTAATCCGCTGGTGACGCGATCGTAGTCGAAGTCGAACTTCATCCTGAATTGGTGCAGAAGGTTATAGGGCCGCTCGATGGGGCCGGCAACCAGCTGCGGATAGAACATCACGTACAACGAATAGATGCCGAGGTGGCGCTCCGCCTTCTGGCTCCCGCGGTAGACTTCGATCGTATAGCTCATCGCCTGAAAGGTATGGAATGAGAGTCCGATGGGCAGGATTATCGAGGCATAGGGAATCGGATTCGCCATCCCGAAGCCGTGCAGGAGGAAGGAAAGGTTGTGGTCGATGAAATTATAGTATTTGAATACCGCGAGGACCCCGATATTGGCGGCCAGGCTTAGACCCAGGAAGGTGCTTCGCAACCTTCCTTCCGCATTTTCAATGCATATTCCGGCGATGTAATCGACGATAATCGTAAAGCATAAAATAAGGATATAAATCGGTATAAACGCCATGTAGAAATAGCAGCTGCTTACTAAAAGCACTACCCATCGTGCCTTGTAGGGCGTTGCAAAGTAGAGCGAGGTCACGACGGTAAAAAAAAGCAAAAAATGGAACGAGTTAAAAAGCATTTAATTCTCCGCCTGGATTTCGCTCTCGAAAATCACGGTACTTCCCGGCCCCGGCGGATGACTGCCGGCCCTGAGTCTTATAAAATACTAAGCCGCGGACCACGGACCCCTGGGACCGGGAGGGCGAATGGGATTCGCCTTGTATTCGCCACCATATAATACCATTGGGTACACAACAGGGGGAGGTCGCCCGTGAAAGCCCCGGAAGCGCCAAGTTATATTTGACTTTTCTTGTTTGTTCTTATTAATCCCCTCAACCTTCTCTCCGGAAAGAGTCCATGCAACCAACGCTCCTCATTCTCGCGGCAGGCATCGGTTCCCGCTTCGGTGGTTTCAAGCAGCTTGAACCGGTGGGGCCGAGCGGCGAGCTTCTGCTCGATTACTCCATCGGCGACGCCCGCAGGGCGGGTTTCGGCCGCATCGGCACCACCTACGCGGCCTGGAGGGCCGCCCCCGTTTAGCGG
>CAZYYB010000164.1:0-4434 GCA_964651515.1 uncultured Fibrobacteraceae bacterium | reverse complement strand
CGCGAAAAACAGGTAGACGAACCCGAGGAGCAGGATGTTTTCGTACCAGTGCGCGATTTCGAACAGGGCGAGCGCGGGGCCGGAGAACTCGGTCGTGATGCCCTTGACTATCTCCTGGTGGCCGTGGTGCGAGGAGGAGAGGTCGAACGGCGACTTCCGCAGCTTGATGGTCAGGATGAAAACGAACCCGATGAAGATGAGCGGCAGGCAGTAGAGAAGCGGCGTCTGCCAGGCGACGATGTCCCGCACGTTGAAACTCCGGGTCACGAGGTACATCCCCATGGCCGCGATGAGCACCATGGGCTCGTAGGCCATCATCTGGAGCAGTTCGCGGTCCGCGCCGATCGTGCTGTAGGGCGAGTTGGTCGAGAAGGCGCCGAGGATCAGGAATACGCTCGCCACGGTGAGGGCGAAGATCGTCAGAAGCAGGTTGCCGCCGGTGAAGAATATGAGGCCGGTGACGATGATGAAAATGAGAAAACAGAGCATGTAGAGGTTCTGGAACCGGTTGACCACCGACCCGCGTTTCTCGAACAGCTTGAGCGCGTCGTAGAACGGCTGGAAGAGCGGCGGGCCTTTTCGCGACTGCATTCGAGCGGTCAGGATGCGGTCGAATCCGGCCAGGAGGCCGCCGAGTACGGGCGCGATGATCAGGTAGCCGAAACCCCAGAGTAGCTGGTCCAACAATAGTTTTGTATCCATCGTCTGCTCTCTTTTATACCTGCGGAATGAGAATCGTCGCAAACATGACGGCAATGATGACGAGTGTGGCGATAACGCTGATATTCGTCAGACCTGCTTCGCTCAGGAAACCCGAGAGGTAGTAGCTCCTGATGCCCACCTCTCGCTCGATGCCCATGGCTCCCCGGTACGTGAGGCTGCCGCCGACATTTGCGCCGCCCAGGTAGGTCGGCGTCCGGGGCCACCGGTTCGGATGCAGGGCGAACAGGACCGGAACGATAACCATGAAGGCGAGCATGATCGTCATGATGATGAGGCTGCCGGAGTCGAGATCGACGGTCTGCGAGAAGTTGTCTATCAGGTAGGGCGAGATAAAAACCGACGCAATAAGCGGAAAGAGGCCGCAGGCGGCGATGGTGAGGGCGGCGAGAATCCCGAGCGCGGTCCACTCGTCACGGGAAACGGCTCCCTTCGCCTTCAGGGTATCCTGCGGGACACTCACGATCTTGCCCATCCACTTGGTCCAGAAGAAGAGCGTCGGCGCGCTGCCGAAGGCAAGGAGCAGGGCAAGAATCGGCGGCTGCACGTCGATAAACGCCTGGAGCGTCGCCCACTTGGAGATCAGCATGCCGAACGGTGCCAGGAACATGCCGAGGATGCCGATGAGCACCACGAAGCCAAGGCCCGGATAGGTGGCGATGAGCCCGGTCATGTCCTCGATGTCGCGCGAGCCGATCTTGTGCTCGATGGTTCCCACCGAGAGGAAGAGCAGCCCCTTGGAGACCGCATGGAAGATGATGAGCAGGATGGCGGCCCAGATGGTCTCGTAGGTGCCGATACCGGCGCAGGCGACCACGAGGCCGAGGTTGGCGATGGTCGAGTAGGCGAGAACGCGTTTGGCGTTGCTCTGGGTGACGGCGAGGAGCGAAGTCATGAGAAAGGTAACGCCGCCGACGAGCGCCACCATGTGGCCGCCGAAGGTTCCGGAGAGTACCGGCGCAAATTTGACGATGATGAACACCCCGGCCTTGACCATGGTGCTCGAATGGAGCAGGGCGGAGACGGGAGTCGGCGCAACCATGGCGCCCAGGAGCCAGGACGAAAACGGCATCTGGGCCGACTTGGTGATGCCGGCAAACGCGATCAGAATGGCCGGGATCAGCGCGAAGACCTTGGCGCCGGCAAGCACGTGGTCGAGTTCGATGGTCTTCTGCCCGCCGACGCCCACCTTCACGAGGTAGAAGATGGCAATGACGAAGGAGAGGCCGCCGAGAAGGTTCAGCCCGAGCGCCCGGAAGGCGTTCCGCGTCGCCTCTTCGGTCTTCGGGTAGCCGATCATGAGGAACGAGCAGAGGGTGGTGATCTCCCAGCAGAGGAAGAGCCACACCAGGTTATTCGCAAACACCACGCCGAACATGGCCGAGAGGAAGAGGAACATGATGAAGAAGAAACTGCGCCGGCGGTCCGTCATCTCGGGGTGATGGTGGTGGTAGTCCTTCATGTATTGCACCGAGTAGATGCAGATGAGGGAGCCGATGATGCCGATGATCAGGGCCATGATGACCGAGAAGTTATCGATGTAGAGGGCATGTTCGACCCTCGGGAGCCCTATGCCGAAGTCGCAGAAGAGCATGATCGAGGTCTGGACCACGATGAGGAGCGGAATCCACCACTCCTTCGCGGCGATGTCCTTACATTTATAGAGCAGGACCAGGGTGAGGAGAATTTCGGCCGCCAGGACGCCCTTTTCGAGGAAGGCGTGGTCGAGGCTGAAGAAGGTCGCATCCTTGCCCATGAACGTCCAGGCGCAATAGAGTGACCCGAGTGCGATGATGCCCGCGCTCAGGCGAATGATCCCCCCCCCGAGCTTCGACGAGCCGGTTATCGAAGCGAGCAGCGCAGGGACGAGCGGAAATACCAGCAGAAAAAGGATGATTTTCATCGACTACCTCGTCGAAAATCCACTCTTCCCGGCTCCCGACAGGATCGGACCGCCGATCGGCAGGAGTTCGCAGGATGAATGGAAGTGCAGAAGGATCAGGTTGCCGCACCGTTCGCGCGAAAAGCGAGGTAAGACACCGGGTTCGAAAAAGTCTATTAAAATACATTTCCGTAGGGGGATTGGCAAGGCTCCCGATGTCGCCGGTTGTTTGACACTACGGAATAAGGGCATCGTTCTCCCAACTAATTGTTGCTGCTTTGGAACCGCAGTGACGTATTTTTTATCGCGCGAAAAATGCGTAATCCATCCGATCCCATGCCGTATCCGGCAGGGGTGAATGTCGGTGGCCGAAAGACGCTCAAGCCGTCTTGAGGCTTTTTTTATATAATGACGGCACGGTAGTGAGGAGGGTTCATGGAAATTGATCCGCAGGCCGCGGAGCTTAATGAGGCCATCCGGAGCGTTAATCCGCATATCATGGAGCTGCTCTCCGGACGCGGCAGGGGAATTTTCTTTCCACGCAAAGGGATCCTCTCGCAGTCCGACGAAGCGCGCGGGTCGGAAATTAATGCCACCATCGGGATTGCGCTCGAAGATTGCGGGTCGCCCATGGCCCTTCCCTCCCTCACCTCCCTGATCAATGTGCCCGAAACCACGGCGTTCAACTATGCGCCGAGTCAGGGGAGGCCGGAAATCCGCAAACTGTGGAAATCCATGCTTCAGGCCAAAAATCCGCTCCTCGCCAATGCCGGCATCAGCCTGCCCATGGTGACCAGCGCCCTCACCCATGGGCTCTCCCTCTGCGGCTACCTCTTCGTCGATTCCGGCGATACGGTCATCATGCCCGATCTCCACTGGGAAAATTATGAGATTATTTTCAGGAACGGCTGCGGCGCCTCGATCGGCGACTTCCCGACCTTCACCCCGGCGAACGGGTTCAATGTCGCCGGCTTCAGGGAGCGGCTGCTCGCCGGAAAACCCGGCAAGCGCATCGTGATCCTGAACTTCCCGAACAACCCGACCGGCTACACGGTCACCATCGATGAGGCGACGCAACTCCGCGAAGCGCTCGTCGAAGCGGCCGAGGCCGGCAACTCCATCGTCGTCATCATCGACGATGCCTATTTCGGGCTGGTCTTTGAACCGGGTATCCTGCGCGAATCGATCTTCGGCCTCCTCTGCGCCGCCCACCCGCGGATCCTTGCGGTCAAACTCGACGGACCGACCAAGGAGGACTATGTCTGGGGTTTCCGCGTGGGATTCGCCACCTTCGGCACCGCGCTCCACTCCGCCGCCCTCTACAAGGCGCTCGAAGCCAAGCTCGCCGGGGCAATCCGGGGAACGATATCGAACTCCTCGAATCTCAGCCAGACCCTTCTTCTCGCCGCCTACACGACCGAGAGCTACGAATCGGAAAAACAGGAAAAATTCGCCGTCCTCAAGCGCCGCTACGAGACGGTGCGCGACCTCATCGCCGGGCACGCCGAGTACCGGGAGTATTTCACCCCGCTTCCGTTCAACTCCGGCTACTTCATGTGCATCAGAATCGTCAAGGGCAGTGCCGAGGCGATCCGCAAAATTCTCATCCGAAAGTACCGCACCGGGGTGATCGCCCATGATGACTGCCTCAGGCTCGCCTTCTCCTCGACGCCGCTGCCCCTGATCGGGAAGTTGCTGGATAATATTTTTCAGGCGGCGAGGGAATATAATCGGAATAATTAGTGCTGTTGGTGGGGAAACCTCGCTTCGCGGGTTACCCATTTTGCCCAAAAGGCAGTTATGAGAGCCAGCCCTGTCAATGAGATTGTTTT
>CAZYYB010000163.1:0-4711 GCA_964651515.1 uncultured Fibrobacteraceae bacterium | reverse complement strand
AGGCTGTTCCTGGCGCTCGTGGCTTCGGCGGGGAGCGTGGAGGAACTGGAGCCGCTGCCGAATATCGATTTTAATATTATGCCGGGAAACTCGCTGGTGGGGCTTTTGCATGTTGAAAAGAAGACGTTCGATGAATCCGGCGATCTTATTACCCAAAGCTATTATCACACCTATTCGGAACGGCTTGCTGAAAAAAACAGGTTGATAGATACCTACCGCCATGCCGCAACCTATGCGCAGGATTTGCGGGCTTTGAAAAGCGAAATCGAAAAGAAAAACAGGGAAGTCTGCGCTACGCTCGATAGCCTGATGCTCGATCAGTTCGGGAAGCTGGGGATCAAGTACGAACAGGCGACATGGGATGAAAAGAAGAATAAAGAGGGGAAATCGGTTAAACGGGCGTTGACGATAAACGATATTAAAAGACTGAAGCCGTTTCACTGGGGATATGAGTTCGATGAAATTATCAATAAAAAGGGCGGGTTTGACGCGATTATTACGAATCCTCCGTGGGAAATCTTCAAACCGAATGGAAAAGAATTTCTCGAAAAATATTCTGGGCTGATATCCAAAAAGAAGATGTCGATAAAGGAGTTTGAGAAGGAACAGGCAAAGCTCCTGAAGGATGATGATATCAGGAAAGCGTGGCTTGCCTACCAGAGCGACTACCCCTATGTGAGTGAATATTATAGGACTGCGGAACAATATAAGAACCAGATCAGCATCGTGAATGGGAAAAAAGCCGGGACCGATATCAATCTTTATAAACTTTTCGTCGAGCAGTGCTTCAACCTGCTGCGGAAAAATGGGGAGTGCGGGATTGTAATTCCGAGCGGGATTTATACGGATCTGGGGACGAAACAATTGCGAGAGATGCTATTCGGGCAGACGGAGGTGACAGGGCTGTTCTGCTTTGAGAATCGGAAAGAAATATTCGAAAATGTTGATAGCAGATTCAAGTTTGTTGTTTTGTCCTATAAAAAAGGCGGAAGGACGATCTCATTTCCAACCCAGTTTATGCGGCATGATGTGGAAGAATTGGAACAGTTTCCTCAGGGCAAAAAAATTGAAATCAGTGTTGAATTGGTGAGAAAGCTTTCGCCGGATTCCCTGAGCGTAATGGAGTTTAAAAGCGAGAAAGATATAATTATCGCAAAGAAGATGCTCAAGTGGCCCCTGTTGGGAGAGAAGATTGAGGGGAAGTGGAATGTTACGTTCACTGCTGAATTTCATATGACAAATGATAGTTATCTTTTCAAAACAGAACCAGGGAAAGGGCGATTGCCGCTATATGAAGGGAAGATGATTTGGCATTTCGATCATAAACTTGCAGCACCGAGATATTGGGTAGATGAAAAGCCTTCCCGGAAAGCTGTTCTTGGCCGCGAAAATGATAGCGGACAAAAATTAAATTATCAATACTTTCGACTTGGATTTCGTGATATCGCATCGAATACTAATGAACGCACAATGGTTTCAACAATTATTCCCCCGGCTTTTCATGGCAATAAAATACCTACTGTCAATATTTTAGGCGATGATGGGAAAAAACAAATCAGTAATATTGAGCAAGCATTTCTTTGTGCGGTATGGGATAGCTTCGTAATTGATTCTTTTCTAAGAATGAAAGTAACCACTACCCTTAATTTCTTTTACATCTATCAACTCCCCATCCCCCGCCTCACTTCCTCCGATAAATGGTTCCCCGAAATCGTTAGTAGGTCTGCCCGCCTCATCTGCACCACCCCCGAATTCGACGACCTCGCCCGCGAAGTCGGTCTCGGCTCCCACAAGCAAGGCGCCACCGATCCCGCCGAACGCGCTAAGCTTCGTGCCGAGCTTGATGGTATTATCGCCAATCTCTACGAGCTGACCGAAGACGAATTCAAGCACATTCTCTCCACCTTTCCGCTCGTAAAGCAAGACGTCAAAGACGCCGCGCTTGAGCAGTACCGTGCCTTCGCCCCCAAGTCCGGCGATGAGGAGTTCGCCGCAATCATCAAGGCCGGAGAAAAGCACACGGTTGAGTTCAAGGAGTCCGCCCGCTGGGACATGAAACAGAATAAGCAGAATGCCGCCATGGAAGAGGTCATTGTCGCCTCCGGTGCCGCGTTTCTCAATGCCGACGGCGGAACGCTTCTCATCGGCGTGAAGGACAACGGCAGCATTGTCGGGCTCAAGCACGACTACAAGACACTCGGCAAGAAGCCGGACCGCGACGGCTTCGAGAACTGGCTGACCGGGCTATTGCTGGACAGATACAAAAAAGACGTCGCGCCGCATATCGCCGTGTCTTTTCACGATTTTGCAGGAGAAGACGTCTGCCGCATCACGTTCAAGCAGGCCCATCGTCCGGTGTTCGTCCCGAACGGCGCCGGGGAGGCGTTTTACGTCCGGACCGGGAATTCCAAAAAGAAGCTTTCGATTTCCGAGGCGATGGAGTATTGCAGGCAGCGGTGGCCGGGGTAAAATGGCTGAGCCCTGCAATGTTTTCCGGCCGAATCGTGAACCGCCCCCTGCGAACACCTTTCCCCGTTTTTCGCCTGCACCGTCCGTTACCGAACCCCTTGCTTTCCATGATGGTAGATATTATTTTGTCTGCAGTGCAATAAAAGGTATTACCGGGCTTACGAAAGCCCGCCCTATTCTTAGGCACATCGCCGGATCGGTCCCGGCGATTGTAGCCACGAACCCACACTTCATTTCAAGGAGGCTGGATGTTTGCTGTAACTTTTAAACGATGGTGTTACCTGTCCGCGGCATGTGCACTCTATGCCGTCAGCGCTTCTGCCCAGGCGCCCGTTCTTTCGACGCCGACCAACGGTTCCACCAATGTCGCGGTACCGCTGACCTTAACCTGGGAATCGGAAGGTTTCGGCCGGGGCGGAGCGGATTATGCCGTCCAGGTCGCCACCGCTTCCACCTTTGCCGCCACGGTACTCGGCAGCACCGGACTTACCGGCAATTCGCTGGCCGTTACCGGACTTGCCGCCGGCACGACCTACTACTGGAGAGCCGGGGAAGTCGGATTCGCCACGACGTGGTCGACCGCCTGGCATTTTACCACCGCGACAGGCACCGCCACCGGAACGGCACCCGTTCTCAATACGCCTTCGGCGGGAAAGGTTGGTCTCGGCACCACCGTAACGTTCAGCTGGGGAAGCGTGGCAAAGGCAACCTCCTATACGCTCCAGATCGATTCGACGATCGACTTTTCCTCCGTCCTTTATACCGTGTCCGGAATCTCCTCCACCTCGAAGACCTATGCCGGCCTTTCCGAAAACACCACCTATTTCTGGCGGGTAGAAGCGGTTGAAACCGGTACGACCAGCCCGTGGTCGAGTGTCGGCTGGTTTACGGTGAGTCCGTCCGCAACCATTTCGCACACCGCCCTTTCGGCGGAGCCGGTCTTCTCGCTCAGAAACGGCGCCGTCGCCTATTCGGTGACCAGGGCCAGCCCGGTTGCAATTACGCTCTTCGACATGCGCGGGAAGGCGGTGCTTGCTTTCAGCCGCATGCAGGCGGCGGGCAGGTACTCTTTCAACCTCGCCAACCATAATCTTCCGGCCGGGTTGTATGCCCTGCGTTTTTCCGCCGGAAGTTTTGAAAAGAGAACGGTTGTTTCCCTGGTGGGGAACCGCTAATATATAGAAACTGCTCCGGTAGGGGAATCACGCAAAGCGTGGTTCCCCCTGGCCCCCGGCCGCGCGAAACTCGTGTCCCGGGCCCCCCCCCCCTCCAACCGAAACTATAATAATCCGTCCATTGTGCCTTTCGGGCAAAATGGGGTGACCCGGCTCGGCCATCCAGAAAAAAGATTTTGACCTTTCCATTATATTCCCACTTCCTCCTCATTATGTATTTTTTCCCCGGCGACCATTACCGCCTTACCCTGATCCCCTCCCCCTGGCGGGAGGCTTACACCGGAGATGCAGCTACCCATGGCTTCAACAGCAATCGATACCACCGTTACCCGGATCGCGCGCAACGCGCGCAAGGCGGCGCTCTCCCTGCAGAGCGTGCCGATCGATGCCATCAACCGCGCGCTCGCCGTCATGGCGAACCTGCTCTCGACGGAGAAGGCGGCGATCAAGGCGGCGAACAAAAAGGATCTTGGCGCCGCGGCGCTGAAAAACCTGAGCCCGGCAATGATCGATCGCCTTACCATATCGGATAAAACGATCGCCTCGATGGTACGCGGGCTGCTCGAAGTCGCGGCGCTTTCGAGCCCGGTGGGGCAGGAGTACGACGCGAGGAGCCGTCCAAACGGTCTCGAAATTTACAAACTGCGCGTGCCCATCGGCGTGGTGGGGATCATCTACGAGTCGCGGCCGAACGTCACCGTCGATGCCGCGGCCATCTGCCTTAAATCCGGCAATGCGGTCATCCTGCGCGGCGGGTCCGAAGCGCTCCACTCGAACCTGGCACTGGGAAAGCTTTTCCGCGCGGCCATCGTGCAGGCCGGGCTTCCCGCCGACGCGGTCGGGGTCATTCCGACGAGCGACCGGGCCGCGATCGAGCGCCTCCTGACGCTCAACGATTACATCGATCTCATCATCCCGCGCGGCGGCGAGGGCCTGATACGCATGGTGATGGAGAAATCGCTCATCCCGGTGATCAAGCACTACAGGGGCGTGTGCCATGTGTATATTTCGCGCCACGGCGACATGGCAAAGGCGATCCCCATCGAGGTCAACGCCAAGGTGCAGCG
>CAZYYB010000162.1:0-4769 GCA_964651515.1 uncultured Fibrobacteraceae bacterium | reverse complement strand
CCGACTCCTGCAGCATGCGCATTTCGTTGCGCAGGATGACGTCGGGCGCCTTGATTTCGATGAGTTTCTTGAGCCGGTTGTTGCGGTTGATCACGCGCCGGTACAGGTCGTTCAGGTCCGACGTGGCGAACCGTCCGCCTTCGAGCGGCACGAGCGGCCGCAGATCGGGCGGCAGCACGGGCAGTACCCGCAGGACCATGTGTTCGGGCTTATTCCCGGAACGCAGGAACGCCTCGACGATGCGCAGGCGCTTGAGGTGCTCCTGGCGCCGCTGCTCCGAGGATTCCAGCTTGATTTTGGAACGAAGATCGATGGAGAGCTCTTCGATGTCGAGCGTCGCCAGCATTTCGAGCACCGCTTCGCCGCCCATCTTGGCGACAAACTGCTTGCCCTGGCCCTCGAGCTCGATATATTCGTCCTCGGAAAGCAGCATCCCCTTGCGGATGTTGGTATTTCCCGGATCGATCATGACGTATGATTCGTAATACACGATCCGTTCGAGGACCGAATTGGGAAGTCCGAGAAGGTAACCGATATGGGAGGGAACGGTCTTGAGAAACCAGATATGCACGATCGGCACGGCCAGCTCGATATGACCCATGCGCTCCCGGCGGACCTTGGAGTGCGTCACTTCGACGCCGCAACGGTCGCACACGACGCCGCGATAGCGGATACGCTTATATTTACCGCAATTACACTCCCAGTTGCGGACCGGGCCGAAGATCTTCTCACAGAAGAGGCCGTCACGCTCGGGCTTGAAAGACCGATAGTTGATCGTTTCCGGCTTCGTCACTTCGCCGAACGACCAGTTACGGATTGTATCCGGAGAGGCAAGACGTATCGTGACGCCTGCCACTTCCTGAAGTTTTCTTTCCATTTGAAAAAATAATTCGGGCACGGTACTACCCCCTCTGTCTTGGGAATCGCGATGAAACGCCGGAAAAAATGCGCGTGATCGCCCTGATTACGCTTTGGCCTCTTGTTCCTCTTCAGAAAGCACGTCCATATCGAGTCCGAGCGACTTGATTTCCCGCACAAGCACCTTGAACGACTCGGGAATGTTCGGCTGCGGCGTATTTTCTCCCTTTACTATTGCTTCGTATATCTTTGAACGGCCGGCAATGTCGTCGCTCTTCACCGTCAGAATCTGCTGGAGCGTATAGGCCGCGCCGTACGCTTCGAGCGCCCAGACCTCCATTTCGCCGAAACGCTGACCGCCGAACTGCGACTTTCCGCCGAGCGGCTGCTGCGTCACCAGCGAGTACGGTCCGATGGAACGGGCATGGATTTTATCGTCGACCAGGTGGCAGAGCTTCATCATGTAAATCGGCCCCACGGTCACCTGGTGGTCGAACGGCTGGCCGCTTCTGCCGTCCCGCAAGGTTATCTTGCCGCTCCGGGGCAGCTTCGCCTCGTCGAGCAGCTTCAGAACGTCGTCGTAGGAGGCGCCGTCGAATACCGGTGTCGCGATCGTCAGCCCGAGCTTCTCCGCCGCCCACCCCATATGCGTTTCGAGAATCTGGCCGAAGTTCATCCGGGACGGAACGCCGAGCGGGTTGAGAATGACGTCGACCGGCGTGCCGTCGGGGAGGAACGGCAGCTCTTCCACGGGAAGCACCTTGGAGATGACCCCCTTGTTGCCGTGACGTCCGGCCATTTTGTCGCCCACCGAAAGCTTGCGTTTCTTCGCCACGTAAACTTTGACCAGTTGCAGGACGCCGGGTTTCAGCTCGTCGCCGCGAACGACCTTGTCGATCTCCTTGTCGAGCTTGTCCTCGAGCTTGGTGATAAGGTCGTTTGCATAGAAGAGAACCTCCTCGGCGCGCTTGCTGCGCTTCTGGTCCCCGCTCAACCCGTTCTGGAAGGCCAGGGCGCTGAAGTCGAGCTTCTGCACCATGGCCCGAGTCCACTTCTTCCCGCCGGCAACCACGGTCTCGCCGGTATGCAGGTTGGTCACTTCGCAGGTCGCCGTATCGACGAGCGCCTCGGCGATCCGCTCCATCCGGACCTTCGTGACCTCGGCAATCTGGGCGGTAATCTCGTCCTTCACCTCATCGATGCGTTTCTTATCTTTTTTCTTGGAACGCTTATCCCGTTCCTTGCGAGAGTAAATCCGGGTGTCGATAACGACCCCCTTGAGTCCCGGCGGAGCCTTGAGCGAGGAGTCGCGCACGTCGCCGGCCTTTTCACCGAAAATGGCGCGGAGCAGGCGCTCTTCCGGGGAAAGTTCGGTCTCCCCCTTCGGCGTAACTTTACCAACCAGAATATCGCCGGCCTCAACTTCGGTGCCGACCCGGATGACGCCCGTTTCATCGATATTGCGCAAGGCGTCCTCGGAAACGTTCGGGATTTCCCGTGTCAACTCCTCGGGACCGCGCTTGGTATCCCGCACCTCGGTTTCGAAAACCTCGATATGCACCGAGGTATACACATCTTCGGCAACCAGGCGCTCGGACACGATGATGGCGTCTTCGAAATTATAACCGCGCCACGGCATGAAGGCCGCCATGACGTTGCGGCCGAGGGCGAGTTCTCCCTTGCTGGTCGCATGACCGTCGGCGAGCACGTCCCCGACCTTTACCTTATCGCCGGCATGCGCCCGGACCAGCTGGTTGATGCAGGTATCCTGGTTGGAGCGCTCGTATTTTATGAGCTCGTAGGTGTCGAATTCGGTAAGTCCGAGGATGTCGTCGACGCTTTTTTCCTTCTGCTTGCGGACGACGATTTTATTTGCATCGACTTTCTCGACCACTCCGGCGTTCTTCGCAACGATCATGCAGCCGGAATCGAAGGCCGCCCGCGCTTCCACGCCGGTACCGATGAGCGGCGCTTCGGTGCGCATGAGCGGAACCGCCTGGCGCTGCATGTTGGATCCCATGAGGGCGCGGTTGGCATCGTCGTGTTCGAGGAAGGGGATAAGGCCGGCGGCAATGGAAACCAGCTGCATCGGCGATATGTCCATATACGTAATTTCCTGCGGCGCCACGACCGGGAAGTCGCCGCGGTAGCGGGCGAACACCTCGGCCTCCTTGATTTTACCCTTTTCATCGAGCGGGGTGTTGGCCTGCGCGATGATGTAATTGTCCTCCTGGTCCGCGGTCAGGTACTCGATGTTGCCGGTAGCGACCCCGTTTTCCACCTTCTGGTACGGCGTTTCGATGAACCCGAAGTCATTGACCCGGGCAAAGGTCGAAAGCGAGGCGATGAGACCGATATTCGGTCCTTCCGGCGTTTCGATGGGACAGAGACGGCCGTAGTGCGTGTGGTGCACGTCGCGGACTTCGAAACCGGCACGCTCCCGGGTAAGACCGCCCGGTCCGAGGGCCGACACCCGCCGTTTGTGCGTCAGTTCGGAGAGTGGATTGGTCTGATCGAGAAACTGCGACAGCTGGCTCGATCCGAAAAACGCCTGGATAACCGTGGAAACGGTACGGGCATTGATGAGGTCCTGCGGCGTGACATTTTCGTTGTCGCGAAGACTGAGGCGTTCCTTGATCGTCCGCACCATCCGGGTCAGTCCCACGGTAAACTGTGCCGACAGGAGCTCCCCGACCGACCGGACGCGACGGTTGCCGAGATGATCGATATCGTCGATAAACCCGACGCCCGCGTTGAGGCCGATGATGTATTTGAACGCCGCGACAAAGTCGTCGCGCGTCAGGATCGTCACGCCGTCGGGCGGAATGGTGCCCAGGCGCGTGTTGATGCGATACCGTCCCACGTTCCCGAGATCGTAGCGTTTGTCGTCGAAGAAAAGCCGCTGGATGAAGTTGCGGGCCGTTTCGACGTTCGGAGGATCGCCCGGCCGCATGGTTGCATAAATGAGAAACAGCGCTTCCTCTTCGGACTTGGTGGGGTCCGCGGCAAGCGTATTGCGAACGACCATGTTTTCCGGGAACAGCACATCCTTGATTATTTCGACACTGTCGATTTTATTCGCCAGGAGCTTCTTCCAGTGATCTTCGGTGATAATCTCGTTGGCATCGACGATGATTTCACCCGACTCCTCGTTAAATACCGTCCGCGCATTCACCTTGCCGACGATTTTCTCCTTGCCCTCGGGAGTCGTATGGCAGCGGATCGTATCGTGGAAGAGGCCGATGATATCTTCGTCATTGCCGTACCCGAGCGCCCGGAGAAGCACGGTGGCGGGCATTTTCTTCCGCCGGTCGATGTTGACCGTCAGGATATCGTCGACATCGAGCAGGATTTCAACCCACGACCCTCGCTGCGGGATGATGCGGGCCGTCAGCAGTTTCTTGCCGTTGGGGTGGGTGATTTCGTCGAAGGTAATACCCGGAGAACGGTGAAGCTGGCTGACGATGACCCGCTCGGCGCCGTTGATGACGAAGGTACCGCGCTCGGTCATGAGGGGAATTTCGCCGATATAAACTTCGTTGGCTATTTTTTCGTGGAATTTCTTGGTCTCGCCGTCCTGCTCGAAAACCAGGAGGGACATATCGACCTTGAGCGGCGAAGCGTAGGTCATGCCGCGCTCTTTACACTCCTTCAGGGTATATTTCGGCGTTCCGAGACGGTAACCATCGTATTCGAGGGAGTAGTACCCTTTCACATCGCTGACAGGAAACAACCCCAGAAACGACCCATGCAATCCCTGTTTTTTGCGCAAACGCGGCGGCACATCCGGCTGCAGAAAGGCATCATAGGACTTCGTCTGAATTTCGAGCAGATTCGGCAACTCCGCCGTCCGCTTAATCCGAGAATAGCTCTTTCGCTCTACCATTCAAACAACCCCTTTGGTATGATCG
>CAZYYB010000161.1:0-5059 GCA_964651515.1 uncultured Fibrobacteraceae bacterium | reverse complement strand
AACTCGATGTCCTGCATGTCCTTGTAGTGCTTTTCGAGCCGGGCCTGGAAGCTGTGGAGCTTTTTGTAGTTTTCCGGCATCAGGGTGGCGAGTGTATCGAGGTGAGCGCTCTGATCGTTCTTGGAATAGTCATTGATGGGCGCCGGTGTACGGGTACCCGCGACGACATCTTCACCCTGCGCATTGATGAGGTATTCGCCGTAGAACTGGTTCTCGCCGGTTCCCGGATTGCGGGTGAACGCCACGCCGGTGGCGGAGCTGTCGCCCATATTGCCGAACACCATGGACTGCACGTTAACGGCGGTTCCCCACTCGTCGGGAATTCTCTCGATGCGGCGGTAATCGACCGCGCGCTTCCCGTTCCAGCTCATGAACACGGCACCGATGCCGCCCCAGAGCTGTGCCTTGGGATCCTCGGGAAACGGCTTGCCGAGAACGTCCTTGACGATCTTCTTGAACTCGGCGACGAGCGTCTTGAGATCGTCCGCCGTGAGTTCGGTATCGGTCTTGTAGCCGTTTGCCTTCTTGACCTCTTCGAGCCTTTCGTCGAGCTGCTTGCGGATACCCTTGCCGCCCTTGGGCTCAATCCCTTCGGCCTTCTCCATGACCACGTCGGCGTACATCATGATGAGACGACGATAGGCATCGTAGGCGAAGCGGGGGTTGTTGGTCTTGGCGATGAGTCCCTGGATGGTGATATCGTTGAGTCCGACGTTGAGCACCGTATCCATCATACCCGGCATCGAGCGGCGTGCGCCCGAACGGACCGAGACGAGAAGCGGATTCTTCGCATCGCCGAACTTCTTGCCCATGAGCTTCTCGACCTTGGCGAGGGCATCATCGGCCTGCTTGGCGAGCTCTTTGGGGTAGGTACGCTTGTTGTCGTAATAGTAAGTACAGACTTCGGTGGTAATGGTGTAACCCGGAGGAACCGGGAGCTGCAGGTCCGGATGCCCGGCCATTTCGGCCAGGTTTGCGCCTTTGCCGCCGAGAAGGTTTTTCATCGATTCGTTGCCGTCGGCTTTTCCGCCGCCGAAGAAGTAAACATACTTGGCCATAAAAGTATCCTCCAAATAGTGATGAGTGTTGGCTCTCAGGTGCTCGGTGATTATCGTTCCGGTGAGGTGGTCGTCGAATAAAGCATTATACCATGGTTTTAATAAAAAGCTATAGAATATACATTTCAAGCGGGTACGGCTGCAAACGGAGATTCCGGATGAGGTGCCGGATGTTAATATTAGCAAATAATTTTACCGCTTCAGGCCGGGGAAAACCACCTTTCGGTGGTTTCCCCCGGCCTGAAGCCGCCAAAGCGCGTCTCAAGGCATACCCCTCCCGCGGAAATACGCGGCGATACCCTCGTTCCTCGGGCGCTCGCGTACCTCCGCGATGCCTCCTATGAGAGGCCTCCCCCCTTAAATCATGTCCTTCCTGAGAGCACTCCCCCATTTATTTTATAATCAGAATGAAACAACATGCCGTAGCCCTGCTGTTACAGCCATACAAGAACCGACTCATGGAGTCGGACGAGCTCAAGAGGTCGGTGAATGGATTTGCCGAACATCTGCTCGAACTTGCGACGCTCCACCCGAATTTCCATTTCAACGTGGTCCTGCCGGCGTACCTGCTCGAGTGTATCAACCCCCTTCTCCTGTCGAACCTGCGGGAAATGTGCAAACGGGGCTGCCTCGAATGGCTGCTCACGGGCTACACGGAACCGTTTTTCGGCTTTTCGCCCGTATCCCTCACCGAATGCAACATCCGGCACGGGATGCAGATCTTCTCCGAGCTCACCGGCGCGGTGCCGGCCGGGTTCCTGCCGGCCTTTTCGAGCTGGGATCCGTCCTGCATCGCCTCGCTCGCGGGGCTTGGGCTCAACTATTCGGTTCTCTCCTGCGCCGCACTGCCGAAAGAGGCGCAGGATTCCTGCGGATACTGGTTCAGCGAGCAGGGCGGCGAGGCGCTCGCCCTTTTTCCAAGCCGGCTGCTGAATGGTTTCTCCGCGCCTGCCGATATCGTCGAATGGCTCGATGGCCTGATCGGGCGGGACACCCGGCCCGAAACGGTCGAAAAAATCGTGACCGTCCACTACCTTCTGCCGCTTCAGCCGGAGAAGGGGGCCGATGCCTACCGATGGCTGCAATCCGCGGTCGCCGAACTCGATAAACACCTGCTGCATTTCCGCGCCGTGCTCCTGCAGGAGGCGCGATCGCTCCAGAAGCCCATCGGGGTCCAGCATCTGCCGCCATGCCTGCCGTTTTTCACCGACGGTGCGGTTGAGCCGCACTATTTCCTGAACCGCCTCCGGTCGTATGACCAGGTCGGGATCCTGCAGCGGAAAATGATGGATATCGCGGAAAGGCTTCCCTCGGTAAAAGAACGGAAACTCATGGAGAAGCTCAGGCGAAACCTCTTCTTCCTTCAGGACATCAATCGCCTTCTGCCCGGAAAAAGCAGCGGGTTCACCATTCTTTCGGACCGGCTTTGGACATATGGAAAACTGATCGACATCGAGGCCGAACTGCGGGGGCTCGAACGGGCTTCGAGCGGCCGGATCAGGATCACCGATTTCCTGCGCAACGGGAATAAATCCATCATCATGTCGAATGCCGCGCTCGCCGCGTACTGCGATTACAAGAGCGGCGGTCACATTTACGAACTGGATTACATCGACCGCCGGATCAATCTGGCGGCCGCCTATAATCCATTCCCGCATTCGCCGCCGGACATCGTCTCGCCGGGCGCCTCCTTCTCGGCGTTTATCGACCGCATTTACCCCGAAGCGACCGGGGCCGAAGAAATTTCAGGCGGGACCGCCGCGGACGTCGGCACCTTTGCGGACGGCGCCTTTGAGTATAAAATCAAGAAGTCGCCAAGCGGGGTCAAGGCGGCCCTCAAGGGTCAGGGCGGGTTCCAGTTCGCCGGAAAAACCGTGCCCCTGGGCATCGAAAAGATATTCGGCCTGGAGAAGGACGATCCGATATTATCGTACGTCTACCAACTTTCGAACCATTCGCTCGCCAGCTATTCCTTCATCTTCGCCGTTGAGCTGCACCTGTCGCTTCCCGGCGTTCTCGATCGCCAGGTCAGGCTGATAAACGGCAAAACGGCGTACCAGGGACTGGGGTGGGGGCCGATCCTTCTCGAAAAAACGACCAAATGGAGCATCAGCGATTTCGCGGGGGGCGTCCGGCTCCAGTTTATCGTGCAGAAACCGCTGGATGTCTACTGCCTGCCGCTGCGCGGCGGCGAGGGCGACTACGATCCCTCGTGCGGCTTCAAGCTCGTCCTCACCGCGCCCGTTTCCCTCGAGCAGAGCTCCTCCTGGACCCTCGCCGGCTCCATCGCCTGCGCTAAAATCCGCAGGCGGGGGAAGGATTTCGATGCGATCTGAAGCGCTCGATATCGTCATCGAGGGCCGCGAAGAATCGACCTGGCTCATCCTGTCGGGACCTTTCCACAAGGAACAGATTCCGAATATCCGTTCGAAATTCGATGCGCTCCTCGAAGACCGCAACCGGGATTTCATCGTCGATCTCGAAGGGGTCACCGCCATCGAAGGCGTGGTTGCCGAAATGTTTCTGCTCGTGTTGAACGAGGTGCGCGAAAAGGGCGGGGAGATCAGGTTTATTTTCAAGAACAGTGCGGTGGAGGAGGTATTCTCCCCCTATCGCAACCTCATGCCGATCTTCGCCGACGTTTCGGCGCTCGCCGCCGGGGGGGTGCTCAGGCGACTCGCCCGCAGCGGAAGAATCCTCAGGAAAAAAACCGGCGTCAGGATCTCCCGCCAGGTGGCGATCTTTCTCCTCATTGTCCTGTGCGGGTGGTTCCTCACGCTGCTCTTTATAGTCCATTTGCAGTATCGCCGCCTCGCCCAGCAGCAGCAGGAACTGAACGATTTGACACAATGGAAGCAGCGGGCGACCATCGAGCTGACCGCGCTCCGGGAACGTCTCCAGCCGCTCGAACAGCTCGGCATCGTGCGCGATACGATCAAGGAGTGAGTATGGCCTCTGCGCGCCCGGCAAGGCGACAGCCGATCATCGGCTTTCTTATCCGCCGCAGAACCATCTGGATTTCGGAGTTCCTCGCCAACATCATCATCGGCCTCCTGCTCGTTCTGCTCATGTCGGTCACCGTTCTGTACTCCCTTAAAACGCGCGAGGTGCGACGCGTCGACAACCGGATCAACACGCTCCGGAACGAAAACATCGGCACCGGCAACGCCATCGAGTCCTGCCGCAGGGAGCTGCATGTCCTGACGCTCTTGCGGCGATTCGCGACCGGACGGGTGACCGATGCGACCCTCTGCCGCGTCGCCGCGCTCGTCTGCAAGAGCAGCGGGCAGTTCGGGTACGATCCGCTCCTCCTCATCGCGGTCATTCATGTGGAAAGTATATTCGATCCGGCCGCGAAGGGGCGCTACCAGAGCGGCAGCGAGAGCGGCGCGATCGGGCTCATGCAGCTCCGGTTCGAGACGGCCTCGGAAGTGGCGAAGCAGCTCAATATTCCTAAGATCAATAAGGGCGATCTCCTGAAGCCCGACCTCAACCTGATGCTCGGCGTGGCCTACCTTACCCAGCTCATCGCCGAGTTCAGGAATTTCAAGCTCGGCCTTCTCGCGTACAACCAGGGGCCCGGAGCGGTCATGCAGACCTTGTCGAACAAGGAGCCGCTGACGCTGGATTATTACAAGCTCGTGCTCAAAAGTTATTACGACCTCAAGAAGCTGGCGCGGGAGATCGATGCGGAAGTGGCGGCGAGGAAATGACCATCAATATGTACCACCTAAGAAATAGCCGATTTATTGATTCATAATGCCGGAGATCCGCACTGTATTGTTTTATTCAATTACGCAGGAGCCTTTATCATGCGTCTCTTTGTTTGAGCATGGGAATAAGACCGGGAACGGACGCGCCTGACGGCGCGCCCGTATTGTAAAGGGCGACCTCCAAGAAATCCGACTAATAGTCCTTTTTTCCTGGTTGAGCAGGAAAAAAGGGTAAAAGCGCAAGAGTTAAAAGGGTAAAAAAACTTACCGCCGAACACAACGAAACCC
>CAZYYB010000160.1:0-5246 GCA_964651515.1 uncultured Fibrobacteraceae bacterium | reverse complement strand
GTGCCTCGAATCGCTCATCTGCGCGGGCGCGCTCGACTGCCTGAAGGGGACACGCGCCCAGCTCTTTGCGGCGATCGACCAGGCCATGGATTACGCGGACGGCTTTCAAAAGGATCGCGACGCGGGCCAGGTCAACCTGTTCGACAACCTGTTTGCGGCCTCATCCGTCGCCGGAGCGTCGGAGAATTCGCTCCCGGTTCCACCGCTTCCCGAGGTGCCGCCCTGGCCGTACAACGCGACCCTCCAGAAGGAGAAGGAGTTCCTGAACTTCTACGTGAGCGGCCATCCGCTCGACCGTTTCCAGGACGAGATCCGCGGATTCGCCACCATGTCGCTCGCGCCGGAATCGCTTTCCACCATGAGCGACGGGGCGGTGGTGACCGTGGGAGGGATCGTGACCGTCGTCAAACAGCACGTCCAGCGCAACGGCAAACCGATGGCGTTTCTCTCCATGGAAGATTTCGACGGCACCGTCGAACTCCTGGTGTTCGGCGACGCCTATGAGAAGTATCGCGACCTGTTGAACGTCGATTCCATGATCCTGGCGCATGGTACCGTTACCAGGCGCGAAGGCGAGGAGAGCCCGAAGGTCAGGCTCGATAACTGCATTGCCCTGTCCGATGCCCGGGGGCGGCTTGCGCGCAGCGTGCATGTACGGCTCAACACGGCCGGGCTCGAAAAGGATTTCCTGGGCACCATCCGCCAACGGTGCGAAACCAACGCCGGCGACTGCACGGTCATTCTTCATCTGGTGACCGCCGAGGGCAATGAGTACCGGATGCGTTCCCGTGCGGTCAGAATTTCACCGACGCCCGAGGCCCTGCATGAGCTCCGGGAACAGGTGGGGAAGGAAAACGTATGGCTCGGCAAGTCGGCGGCATAGGTCCGTGGCTGAGGTTGCCGTTGCAGATGATCTTCTTCGTGAGCGTGACGACGCTCTTTGCCTGCGGGTGCCTGGTCACCGGCATAGTTTCCAAGCATACGTCGCAGGTGGTCTGCCGCACCTGGGCGCGCCTCCTGCTCGCCTTTCTCGGGGTGCGGCTCCGCGTGCGCGGCCGTGAAAAACTGAGCTCCGGCAAGCGGTACGTCTTTTTCTCCAACCATCAGAGCGCCCTGGACATTCCCGTGCTGTTCGCCGGGATCGGGTGCCCCCTCTGTTTCATTGCGAAAAAAGACCTGTTCCTGATCCCCATCTTCGGGTGGGGCATGTCGGCAATGGGACATGTCAAGATCGACCGGACGAACGCGCGCAAGGCAAGGAAATCGCTGTCGAAGGGGGTGCACCTGCTTAAACGGTACCGGCTCTCGCTCGTCCTGTTCCCGGAGGGTACGAGGAGCGCCAGCGGGACGCTCGGCGAATTCAAGCAGGGGAGTTTTACCCTCGCGCAGGAGGCAGGTGTTCCGGTGGTGCCGGTTGTCATACGAAATGTGATCGGGCGGCTGCCGAAGAAAAGCCTCTTCGTTAAACCCGGCACCGTTTATGTGGATCTGTGCGACCCCATCGACATCACGGGGATGGAAAAAAGCGCGGTTGCGACGCGGGTGAGACAAGAGATCGAGAAGGTGATCGCGCACGGGGAACTGCATCGCGGTCATTAAAGCAAGAAGGGGTCCTTGCGAACCCCTTCTCCTTCAGGATTTTCACCTGATACCCCATCATCATCACACACATGAGCCATTTTCATGGCTTCGATTTATAATATTGCAATAACCGTGCCTGGAACGGCACCCCTAACGAACGGTTAATGCAACTTTATGATAATCATTATGTTATGGTGCTATTTGCTGCAATGGGTGTGAACGGCAGGATATTTTCATTTTGCGAAAAGATTGCAATTATCGGTAATTATTACTTAAGTCGGCAACAATTACTTCGGTGATCGACCTTGCGGTTACAAAATTCACGCCGGCGGCGTCATGGCCCGGCGACGGTAGGGAGGGCTCTTCGCGGGATCTGCAAGCCGATAGATGAGACGGTGAGAGGATGCATCAGCCTTATAGGAGGGCAAGGCACACTCTCAAGCACTTCGGGGAGGCGCGAAGCGGCGCCGTCTCATGGCTATGGCTGGACTAGTACTCTCTGCGGTGTCCGCGGTCGCCGCGGTCGCCACGGTCGCGGTTGTATCCGCCGCCACCGCCGCCGCCACCGCCGCCGCCGTTGGACCGCGGCTCGCGCTCGCGCGCTTCGTTGATCATGAGTTTACGGCCGTCATACTCTTTGCCGTTAAGCTCGTTCATCGCCGCATCCGCATTTTCCATCTCGACAAAGCAGAAACCGCGTGAACGTCCGGTGGCGCGGTCGGTGATGATTTTGACGGAAATGACCTCTCCGAACTGGCCGAAATAATCCTTCAGCTGATCCTCGGTTGCCGAAAAAGAAAGGTTGCCCACATAAAGCTTCTTAGACACTCGTACCTCCGCGAAAAAGGGTGGACGCTTCATGATTGCCGGATGACAGTGTGCAATCGGCAACGGCGTTTGCATCGGCACCATCATAAGAGCGTTAAAAATCACTTCAATATACTTTCCTTGCCTACTAGAGGCAAGGGGATCGCTTCAGCCCGCCGCACCGGCGGACGCCTGCGGGGAGGAGTCCTCCGGGCCGATGCCGCGCCTGATTCTCTCCCACCCCTCTTCGGGAATGGAAGCGCCGATTCCCCGGCACACCTCATAGCCGCACACCGACCCGAGTTCGCCGCACCGTTCGATGGAAAAACCTCTGAGCAGCCCGTAAAGAAATCCGGATGCCCACAGGTCGCCCGCGCCGGTCGTATCGACCGCGTGTCCGTCGGTAACGGCGGCGATCCGGACCACCCTGCCTTCGCAGGCGATCAGGCTGCCCCTCTTCCCTAATTTAATTACTGCGATGGGGGAGTGTTGCGCGAGCGCCGCAATCGCCCGTTCCTCGTCGTCGTATCCGGTATACGCGCGCGCCTCATCCTCATTGGCAATGAGAATATCGACGTACCGCTCGATGATGCCGGGAAGATAGGAGAGGGACGCTTCGACGACCGTGAAGCTTGCCAGGTCGAGCGATACCCGTGCCCCGACGGCCGCGGCCGCGCCCAGGGCGGCCATCATGAGATCGCGGTTGAACAGCAGGTACCCTTCGAGATGAACGAGCGCCGTACCGCGGAAAAGGTCGGGCGTAATTTCCAGGGGATGGGTTTCGGCCGAGGCGCCGAGGTAGGTGAGCATCGATCGCTGCGCATCGGGCGTGATGATGGAGAGGACATGGCCGGTCGGCGTCGAGGAGGTAAAGAGAACCGGCTCGACCCGGTGGTCGCGAACGCCCGCTTCGAAGAGCGCTCCCCAGGCATCCTTGCCGCGCTTGCCGATGAACCGGGCCTGCGCTCCCAGTTTCCCCAGGCCAAGCATCGTGTTGCAGGCCGATCCGCCCGGGACGATCGACGGCTTCGCGTCGGTTGAAGTGAGCGCGTTGGCGATATGGGCGCTCTCGACGAGGGTCATGCCGCCCTTGCGGGCGCCCGCCCGGTCGATGAAGGTCTCCGACTCCTGGATGCAAATGTCGACGAGCGCCGATCCCACGCCCGTAACGGCGAGAGATTGCGCCGATCCATTAAAAAACTTTTTGTTCATGCCGCCGCTCTTTAAAGAAGGGTTGTGTTAGGTATAGGTATAGTATGAAAAAATACAACAACGGTCAGGGAAGGGTTAAAAAGAGGCACATGGGGAGCATCGGCGGAAGGCCGGAACTCCCGGAAAAATGCGGAGAATGGAATTTTTCTCTTGCGCCGAATATGAGAATAGCCTATTTTATTTATAGAAATACCTGTTCACCGTCTTTTGCATCAGTTCCAACGACCGAAGACGAGCGACGTTTTACTGAAAGATATCTTTCAGTACGTGCGGTTCGAGTAGTTCTTTGCAGTATTTATTATAGCATTGTTTCACAGCCATGTCAAATCCTTATTCAGATGCGAAAGCATTTGTACGGTATATAATGAAAATTCCGAGGTACCATTTAGTCCTTCTTAATTCCCGATCGATCTCCCGAACCCGGAAGGTGACCACCGACGGCCTGTTTTCGGGCGCTCTCCTGCTCGCCGCGCTCGTGGTTCTCGTCGGCCTGGCCCGGATCTCCTGGATTGCCTCCACCTATGCGTGGACGAAGGTGGCCTTCAGCCGGGAGCGGCAGGATAATTCCCGGCTCCTGGCAAAACTGAACGATCTGGAGACGAGTCTTGCCAATGGAAATATAGAGCTGAAAAAGCTGAGCGATTTTGAAGACAGCCGCCGTTTGGCCTACGGCATGAATCCGATCAGCGCGGACATCCGTAAGGCGGGAACCGGCGGTATGCCGTCGCTCGCGGAACGCGCCGACCTGGCGCAGCCCAACCCGCTGCTCTTCAGGGCCGGGGCGATCCAGGACAGCATGGCCATTCTCCTGCGCCGGGCCGACCTGCAGAACGCCACGTTCGACCAGATGAGCGAATTCGGCCAGCAGCAGCAGGCCTACCTCGACCAGCACCCCTCGGTTAAACCCGCAAACGGCGCCATTACCTCGGAGTTCGGTTACCGATCCGACCCGATAAGCGGCGAGCCGGCCCTCCACCAGGGCCTCGACATCGCTGGCAACATCGGTACCCCGATCTATGCCCCGGCCGACGGCGTGGTCGAGGAGGTCGGGATGCACCAGAACTACGGCAGGGTCGTCGTGCTCCGCCATGCCGGCTGCGGCATGGAAACGCTGTACGGCCACCTGAGCAACTATGCCGTGCATGTGGGCCAGCATGTCAAGAGGGGCGACCTCATCGCCTACATGGGCACCAGCGGGAAGAGCACGGGGCCGCACCTGCACTACGAAGTGCATAAGCAGGGACGAGCGGTCAATCCGCGCCCGTTCATCCTCCCGGAGGACCAGATCGTCGATTGAGCGGTGTCGCGGCTCACGCGTTGACCGGCTTCCGATCCATGAAGTAATTTTATACGCTGTTCGAAAATTGGGGCTGTAGCTCAGTTGGGAGAGCATCAGGCTGGCAGTCTGAGGGTCGTCGGTTCAAACCCGTCCAGCTCCACCATTTTTGTGGTCGTTGCTTAACGGAAAGCGGGCGTAGTAATACGCATACCCTTGTTCTTATCTGCAGAGCGGAACATAGGTGAAGGTTAGAACCCTTCCGGTCACGCCAGGAGACATACACTAACGGTAAGTGACATCCCTGGAAAGGATGCGGCCTTACGGCCTTGGGGGTTCAAATCCCTCTGTCTCCGCCATTTTTGATTGG
>CAZYYB010000159.1:0-5416 GCA_964651515.1 uncultured Fibrobacteraceae bacterium | reverse complement strand
CTGCGCCAGCTTATAAACTTTCTCTTTTGCCATTTTCCCTGCCTTATACCGTTACATCGTGCGCGGGGCGCGATGTTTCCGCTTAGTAGCCCCGGTAACCCGAAAATTCCTCAGAATTTATCCATCGACCCGCTCCTGCGCATCCGCATCCGCAACGGCGTCCGGAGGAGTGTTTTCACCCTCCACCCCGGAACTCTCCGGTGGAGCCGTCTCGCCGGGAGCGGCTTCACCGGTAACCGCCTCGCCGGAAGCCTCCTCGCCGACCGCGCCCTCACCCTCGGCAACCGCCTCTGCGGCGCCCGCCTCGGCGAGTACCCGCGCCCGGTGCTCCTCGGTCATGTTCGTAAACTCCTCGTCGCCGAACACGTCGATCTCCCGGTCGATCATTTTCGAGGCAAGCCGGATATTCTGGCCTTCCCGGCCGATCGCCTGGGCAAGGTCCGATTCGCTGATCACCACGACGATTTTCTTTTCACCCACCGGAATAACGCGCTTGACCTCGGCCGGGGCGAACACCCTCCTGACCAGAAGCGACATCTCTTCGGTCCAGTTGATGATGTCGATGCGCTCGTTCGAAAGTTCGCGCACGATCGCCTGGACCCGGTTGCCCCGCATGCCGACGCACGCGCCGACCGGATCGACCCGGCTGTCGTTGGTCGTCACCGCGATTTTTGAGCGATGTCCCGGATCGCGCACGACCTTGACTATCCGCACCGTCTTGTCGAATATTTCCGGCACTTCGAGTTCGAAGAGCCGGGCAAGGAATTCGGGGCAGCCGCGCGAAACGATGACCATGGGCCCCTTGATGTTGTCCTTGACCTCGGAGATGCACGCGCGGATGTTCTGCCCCTGCCGGAAACGCTCCTTGCGGATCTGCTCGCGGTAGGGCATCACGGCCTCGGTCCGCCCGAGATTGACCAGGATGTTCCCCTTGTCGATCTGCTGCACGGTTCCGGTGACCAGCTCGCCGATGCGCTCGCTGTAGTCGGCGAAGATCTTTTCGCGCTCGGCCTCGCGCACCCGCTGGAGCAGGACCTGCTTGGCGGTCAGGATTGCCGTCCTGCCGAACATGTCCATATCGAGATCCTGGATCAGCTCGTCGTCGACCTCGAGTTCAGAGTCGATCGCCTTGGCGTCGGCAAGGGCTATCTGGCTTTCCGGGTCGGTCACGACCTCGACCACCGTCTGGCGGGTCGAAACGAGGATGCCGCCGTTGTCCTTATCGACCTTGACCTCGACGCGCGCCGGCCTTCCCAGGTACCGTTTCGCCGCCGACGACAGGGCGTCCTTCAGGGTATCGAGCACCAGATCCATGGAGATGCTCTTTTCCTTGGTCACCGCACCGATGGAAGCGACAATATCCAGCGCCTTGATCGCCTCAGCTTTTGCCTTTTTGGCCATTCCGCATGTCCTTTGTAATCGTATTTATTATGAACCGCACGCTATCTCTATTTGAACTGAATTTCTTCCTTGCCGCTCGCTATCGACGAGAGCGGCAGCTCCACGGTCTCGCCGTCGATTTCGCACCGGAGCACCCCGTCGGCGCACCCGACGACCTTCCCGCGGAGCGTCTTTTTCCCGGGATAGGTCCGGCCCATCTGGAGCACCACGATATGGTCCGCGATGCGCTTATAGTCCCGTTCGGTCTTGAGCGGCCGGTCGATGCCCGGCGACGAGACTTCGAGCGTGTACCGCCTGCCCGGCGAAAAGTCTTCGACGTCAAGCAGTATCGAAATATCGTTCGACGCCTTTTCGCACTCGCCGATCGTGATACCGGCCGGCGAGTCGATGGTCACCCGCAAAACGGGACGGGGCCCGGCCTGGAAAAACCTGATATCGAAGAGCTCTAATCCCGATTCGGCAAGCTTCGCCTCGATCACCGCCCGTATGGTTTCCGCTACGCCGCCTGCCATGGGAACTCCCGCTTCCGATCCGTGCCGTAAAAATCAAAAACGGGCTCTTCGCCCGCTCCTCAAACCAGTACCCGAGATGAACTGATAAAATATACTTGGTCGCGGGTTTGATATCCAATAAAAATAAGGAGGTACTCTGGGTGGTGCCCCCTGGCCCCCGGCCGCGCGAAACGCGCGTCCCGCAGGGCACACCCTCTCCTGCGGAGGACGGGAGTCGGATGAAGACCGCGAAGAGCGTTTTAAGAAAATGCGCATAACGAGCATTACCTTCATTTCCCCCCGAGCTGCGTATTATCAACGTTGCGTGAGTTCTGCGGGACTTTAAGAGGTCAAAGCAGAAAGCAGTATAAAGCGGTATAAAAAAAGGCTCTCGTCGATTTGCAGCAACAAGAGCCTTTCGCCCTGTAGCAGCCTGAACTGCAAGCTGCTACGATTAAATGCGGATGACTGGACTTGAACCAGCACAGGCTGACGCCCACTACCCCCTCAAAGTAGCGTGTCTACCAATTCCACCACATCCGCGTACCAAATAGTTACGGTGTCGGTCCCTGTCCGGGATTCCCCATGGGCAGCGCCCCGGTTGTATGCGGCTGACCGGCCGGAGCGGCACTCCGCTGAGCCGGCGCCGCGCCGGCACCCGGCTCCGCCCCCGGCTGACCGGTGGGCATCGCACCCTGACCCGCGGCCGGACGAACCGGCAGGGAGCCCCGATCGAGCACCGAGGAGGGTGAAAAACTCTGCTGTTTCTCCGCGCGCTTCTGCAACATCGATTTTTCGGCCGTATAGGTCTGCTTGGTCATGAGAAATGACATGAAAATGCAGAGGAGGAAGAACGCGATGCCGAACCCCACGGTGCCGCGGGTGAGGATATTGGCCGTATCCTGCGTTCCGAGCAGGCTGTTTGCGCCGCCCAGACCGCCGCCGATCGCACCGGATATGCCGCCGCCCTTGTCCGATTGAATAAGCACCAGGAAGCAGATGCAGATGCTTACCAGCACGAAGAAAAAAATCGAAATCCAGAACAGAATCATCATAGGTACACCGCCTTTAAAAAGCTTATGCCGGCTTAATGATGCCCAGGAAATCCGGGGCCTTGAGTGCAGCGCCGCCGATGAGCCCGCCGTCGACGTCGCTCAGGGCCAGGAGGTCCTTCGCGTTGTCCGGCTTCATGCTGCCGCCGTATTGAATGCGAACCGCCTCGGCGACCGGCTTGCTGTAGATCCCGGCAACGACGCTGCGAATGAAAATATGCGCCTCATTGGCCTGCTCCGGCGTTGCGACCTCCCCGGTACCGATCGCCCATACGGGCTCGTAGGCAATGGTGGTCTTGAGAGCGTCGGCCTCGCCGATGCCGTTGTAGGCGCCCTTGACCTGACGTTCGATCACGCTCTTCAGCAGACCCTTCTTCCGCTCATCGAGGGTCTCCCCGACGCAGATGATCGGCAGAAGTCCTGCCGCGAGCGTCGCCTTGACCTTCTTATTGACCGTTTCATCGGTTTCGTTGAAATAGCTGCGCTGCTCGGAGTGGCCGATGATGACATATTCGACCCCCACGCTCTTGAGCATGGCGGTCGAAATCTTGCCCGTATAGGCACCTTTGGCCTCCCAGTGAACATCCTGGGCGCCGAGATGGATGGTTGAGCCCTTGACGATTTCGCCGACCGCGGCAAGATTGGTGAAGGGCGGGCACACGGCGATATCGACATCGGCGATCTTCCCCGCCAGCTCGACCAGACTCTTCGCGAGTGCGCGGGCCTCGTCGAGCGTGGTATTCATCTTCCAGTTACCTGCAATAAATTTCCTGCGAGCCATTTGGTCTCCTTAACGTTCCAGTTCGGAAAAAAACGCAATAAAAAATAGTCTCCGCCTCAGGGTTAATTCAACTCTGGCTTTTCCTGAAGCCTGATGCCCGAGGCCTGAAGCCTTATTTGTCGTTCAACGCCTTGATCCCGGGCAACTCCTTGCCCTCGACCAGTTCGAGCGATGCGCCGCCGCCGGTCGAAATATGCGACATCTTCGCCGCGACGCCGGCCTTTTTCACCGCCGACACCGAGTCGCCGCCGCCGATAACGGTAATGGCACCGGGCAGATCGGCGAGCGTCGAGGCGATGGTGGTCGTGCCCACCGCGAATTTCGGGAATTCGAACACCCCCATGGGACCGTTCCAGAACACCGTCTTCGCACCGGCGAGGGCGTCCTTGAACAGCTTTACCGTTGCCGCACCGATGTCGAGACCGAGCCAGCCGTCTTCGATGGCGACGCCGCCGGAGTTCTTCGATTCAGCGTCGGCGGAGAACTCCTTCGCCACGATATGGTCGACCGGCAGGAGCAGGGTCACCCTCTTTGCCGCCGCGGCGGCCAGGACCTTCTTCGCCGTCTCGACCTGGTCGTCCTCGACGAGCGATTTTCCGACCGGAACTCCCTGCGCCTTGAGAAAGGTGTAGGCCATGCCGCCGCCGATGATCAGCTTGTCAACCTTGCTCAGCAGGCTTTCGAGCACCGCAATTTTTGAAGAGACCTTCGCGCCGCCGATGATCGCCACGAACGGCTTTGCCGGATTCTTCAGCACCTTATCGTCGAGAAACTCGATCTCCTTCTCCATGAGGAAACCGGCGACCGCGGGGAGATAGTGCGCAATCGTTTCGGTAGAGGCGTGCGGCCGGTGGGCCGTGCCGAAGGCGTCGTTGACATAGACATCGCCGTAGCCGGCGAGTGTCGCGGCCATGGATTCGCGCTCCGAAGCCTCCTTGGAGGTCTCTTCCTTATGAAACCGGGTGTTTTCGAGGAGCAGCACCCCGCCCTGCGGGAGTGCGGCAACCATTTTTTTCGTCTCGTCGCTCAGGCAGTCGGGGGCGAGCGCCACCGGCGTGCCGAGGAGTTCTGCGAGGTGCGCGGCCACCGGCGCCATCTTGCACTTCCCTTCGATGAATTTCTTTTCATCGAAAGCCTTGCCGTCCTTATCCGCTTTCTCCTTCGCCTTTTTGGCGTCCTTTTTAGGATCACCGAGGTGGGACATGAGCACCAGGCTCCGTGCCCCCTGCTCCAGGACGTACCTGATGGTAGGAAGTGCGGCCGTGATCCGCGTATCGTCCTGAATGACCCCCTCCTTGAGGGGAACATTGAAGTCGACCCGCATGATCACCCTTTTGCCGGAAAGCGCGATATCGCGCACGGTCTTTTTGGCAATTCCCATTAAACCCTCCTTGTAACGCTGCTTTGGAAAATCTCGGGACACTTCGGGAATTCGATGCAACAGGCAGGCCGGCGCCCGCGCCCCGAAAACAGGGGCGCGGGCAGGCAGGCCGATTCCGACGGAACTTACTTCGAAGTCATGTACTTGATGAGGTCGATGACGCGATTCGAGTAACCCCACTCGTTATCGTACCACGAAACCACCTTGAAGAAACGCTTCTCACCCTTCAGGTTGTTCTGCAGGGTTGCCAGCGAGTCGTAGATCGAGGAGCGCGGATCGTGGATGAAATCGGTCGAAACGACCTCTTCGT
>CAZYYB010000158.1:0-5478 GCA_964651515.1 uncultured Fibrobacteraceae bacterium | reverse complement strand
ACTTGAAGCCGAGCAGGCCGAACAGCACGATGATGATGCTCATCACCATCGCAAAAACCGGCCGTTTCAGACTGATAGAGGGGAGGCTCATAGAATTCCGGAGACCGTTCGGTCATGCGTTGTCAATTGGGCACGATCGCGACATTGAGGTTCAAATTCGGCTTCAGGAACAGGAGCGAGGAGGTGATGACCGTATCGCCCGGCAGGAGGCCGCCGGTGATCTGCACCATCGACTGGTTCCGGATGCCGGTCTGGACGATCCTGGCTTCGGCCATGCCGGCTTTTGCGACGTAGACGGTTTTATCGCGGAGATTCGGGATAACGGCCTGCGTGGGGACCATGAGCGCTCCCTCGATGCGTTTGAGCACCACCTCGACGTCGGCGAAGGCTCCGGGAAGGAGTTTCGCATCCGGGTTCTGCACGAGCGCCCGCACCTTGATCATGCGGGAGTCCTCATCGACATGCGGTTCGATGGCGAAGACCCGGGCGGTAAAGTCCTTCGAAAATCCGGAAATGGTGAATTTGACGATGTCGCCCTTATTGATCTCCGGGGCATACTTCTCGGGAACCGAAAAATCGATTTTAAGCGGGTTGATTTTCTGGAGCGAGGCGACGATCGTGGCCGGGGTCAGGTAGGCCCCGAGGCTGACGTTGCGCAGGCCGATCATGCCGTCGAACGGCGCCCTGATCTCGGTTTTTTCGATAAGCGCCTTGCAATTGTCGATGTCGGCGCGCGTGCTCTTGAGCTGCGTCAGCGCGTTGTCGTAATCCTGCTGACCCACGCCGTTAATGGCCAGGAGCGCCTTCATGCGCTCTTCGGTCCGCACGGCGGACTCCTCCAGCGCTTCGAGCTTCTTGAGCTGCGCCTGGAGATCGTCATCGAACAGCTTCACCAGGAGCGTTCCCGCCTTGACGTAGGATCCCTCCTGGAGGTTGAGCCGCGTGATGGTCCCGGATGCCTGGGCCTGGAGGTCGACATTGTCCGAAGCGACCAGGGTTCCCGATGAAAGGATGTTGTTTTCGAGGGCGATCGGTTGGAGCACGATGCCGCTTACCTGCAAAACCCTGCTTTTCGCAGGACCCCTGGCCGCGGCGCTGTAGGGGGGATTGATGACCTTGTTATAGAGGATAATTGAGGAGATGACGATCAGCAGACCGGCGATAACCCAGGAAAATTTCGACATACCGTAATGCTTTCCCCCGTACCCATGTACCTCAAATGCTGCAAGGATGAAACGACGCGATATAACCGATAAAAAATAAATCACCCCACCCTCTCGCCGCCGTACCGGGCAGGCCGAAGGGATGGGTCACCTCTTTGAATACCGGAAAATCGGACGGATTATTCAGAATAGAATGATTAGACCCGCTCTCCGGTGCGCATGTTACCGCTCTTTGCCGCTGTTCGCCTTCATGAAGTAGTTTAAATAAATACTCCATAGCATTGATTAACAAAGTCTTATACAACTACGCAGGCGTTTTTTTTGTAAAAGTCAAAATCTTTTTTGGATGGCCGGGAGGGGGTGCGTCGGGGACGCGGCTTTGCGTGGTTCCCCCACCATCTTTTAGCAGTTCCCCGCCTAAGTATATAGCACGAAGCCTATCGAACGCTCCCCGCCTCAATAACTCCCGAACAGTTTCCCGCCCCACCGCTGCACCGCGATATTGACCGTCGTCATTGCGGCGGCGAGCGCGACGAGAAAAACGGTAAACGCCTCTTTCGTCTGTTTGCCGATGATGAGGAGCAGCAGGAGCGCGGCGAAGGGCATGAGGATATTGAGCGAAATGAGCGAGAACTTGCGGAATTTTTTCAGGAAGAGGTAGCGCCGGAACTCCGAGCTCCGCCCGCCGTAAAACCGGAAGAAGCGCAGCCCCTCCTGGATATTTTTATCCTGCAGTTCCGGATATTCCGCCATCTGGCTCATGAAGTCGTTCCAGCCCGCCCGGGCGACATAGTGGCCGATGAACTTCAGGGCGTAGCGGGGGTGGCCGGTGGCCAGGCAGATATCGGCGATGACCGACAGCAGGTCGTGCTCGCCGGGCCGGATTTTATAGGCTTTGCGCAGGTAGTGCAGCGCCTTGAGGTACTCCTTTTTTTCCTTGTAGTAATCGGTGAGAAACCAGTAGTCCTCGACGCAGGAGGGGTCGTTGCGGGCAATGACCCGGGAAATGACCTCCTCCATGAGCGCATCGTTGCCGCGCCGCCGGAGGTGGTTGTAGTAGTCGCGGAGGATCTCGATATTGTCCTTATCGAGGGAGGCCGCGGTTTCGAAGCACTTCTCCGCCTCGTCGTTTTTCTCCTGGTCCGAAAGAATTATCGCCTTGACCCTGAAGCTTTCCGCGTCGAGCGGGGCGACATCGAGCGCCTTCTCGGCCGCGGCCAGCGCCTTGTCGAGATCGTTGTTGTTCAGATGGGCGTAGGCGAGGTCGATGTGTCCGATCGGTGAGTTCGGGTAGAGCTTGATCGATGACTCCGCGGTTTCGATTGCCTTTTCGATCTCATTGTTCTGGGTGAGGCAGTAGGTCAACCTCGACAGGTAGCGGATGTTCTGCGGCGATTCCGCCAGGGCCTCCCGGTAGAGCTCCGCCGCCTTCACCGGTTTTTCGGTGGCGATGTAGAGGTCGGAGAGCAGCTCGCGGACCTCGTCGTAGCTGTGGTGAAGATCGAGGGCGGCTTTGAAGCATTCGATCGCCTTGTCCGGGTCGCCCGCCCGGTCATAGGCAATGCCGCCGTTCCTGAAGGTCTCGGGGTTGGTCGTCCCCTTACTTTTTATCCGCTCGAAATAGGAGATCGCGGTAGTCAATCGGTTCGTTTCGGTATAGTACCAGACGAGGGCGGAAAGGACGAGCTCATGGTCCGGGTGGAGCTTTTCCGCATCGAGGAGGTAGGAGCCGCCTCTTTCGGGCTCGTTCATCATGGCGTAGGCGTAAAAAATCCCGGTGAGGCAGTCGACATTTTCGGGATCGTACAGCAGCGCCTTTTTCAGGTACACGATGGCCTGCTCCGGCTGGTTCTGCTCTGCGCAGATGCGCGAATGGAGGAAGAAGATCTCCCATTCGTCCGGGAATGAGTGCTCATGCTGTTCGAGGAGCGCTTTCGCCTCCTCGTAGAGCCCCAGGTCGATGAGTTCCTGCGTTTTGTCGAGAAAATCGGAATAGTCAAGCCACTGGTCCATGGCTAGAAAATACGTCCCGTCTCTTCGGCGACGACCCTGCCTTCGCGCCGGTAGACCCGGTCGAGCGAGGGGCCCAGGTTGCAGAGGATCTCATACCCGATGGTTCCGCTCAGGAGGGCGACCTCGTCGGCCGTGATGCGCCGGCCTCCCTGAGATCCGATGGCGACGACCTCGTCCCCGACCGCGATGGTGCCGTCATCTCCGATATCGGCCATGCAGTAGTCCATGGTCACCCGGCCGACGATCGGAACGCGCCGCCCGCCGACAAGGAGCGTGCCGCGATTGCCGAGCGACCGGGGATACCCGTGCCCGTAGCCCAGGGCGACGGTGGCCAGGCGGGTCTCGTGGTCGGTGACAAAGGTGCCGCCGTAACTTATCGGGGTGTTCGCGGGGACCGTTTTTATTTTGACGATGCGGCTTTTAAGCGACGCGATCTCCCGGAGGTCGAGCGAAAACTCCTGCGCGGGATCGGGCCGGCACCCGTAGAGCGCGATTCCCGGCCGGGCGAGCGTGCAGCCCGCGGGCAGGCCGAACCGGATGAGCCCGGCGCTGTTCGCGCAGTGGATGTGCTCGACGTTCAGCCCGTTTTGCCGGAACAGCGCGACACCCTCGAAAAAGAGCCGCAGCTGGTCGGCCACGGTCGCGGTGCCGGGCTCGTCGGCATTGGCAAGGTGGGTGAATGCGCCCGCGAGGGTGAGCGCGGGGGAGCGCTTTATCTGCGCCGCGGCAGTGCCGACTTCGGCGGGCATGAGGCCCATGCGGTGCATGCGGGTATCGATGTTGCAGTGAAAGCGCACCGGGACGCCGGCCGCCTGCCACGCCGCGATGTCCGAAAGGTCGTTCAGGGTGAAGGCGATATCGCGGGGGTGTCCCTGCCGCAGGTCGTCGGCTTTGGCGGGGCCGAGAACGAGGATCGGACTTTTCAGCCCGCACTCCCGCAGGAAGAACGCCTCCGCCGGTCGCGCCACCGCGAAGAAGCGGACATCGCCCGCCTGTTCGAGGGTCAGGGCGACCATCCGCGAACCGCAGCCGTAGGCGTTGTCCTTGACCACGGCGATGAGACCGGCGCCGTGCGGCAAGCGGGAACGCAGTTGCGACAGGTTATGGAGCAGGTTGTCGAGGGATATTTCGACGTGGGGAGTGGGGGAGTGGGTGGACACTTATAGATTCTCCGCAGGTTAGCAATAGGAAGAAAAAATGCTGCTCCGGTGGGGGAACGACGCCAAGCGTGGTTCCCCCACCGGAGCAGCAGTAACAAAAAGAATTTGAAAGCCTTCCCGGAACTACTCCACCTTCTCCCGGACGACCTTCCAGATCCCGTCGATACGCTGGCGGAAGAAGCAGGAAAAATAGTTCTCGTGGCAGGCGGCGCCGGTCTGGTCGATCTTGAAGAGCAGCGTGTCGCCGTCGCAGTCGAGGTAGACCTCACGGACCTTCTGGACATGGCCCGAGCTCTCGCCCTTCAGCCAGCGTTTCCGCCGCGACCGGCTGTAGTACACCATCGCGCCGTTGGCGAGCGTTTCGGTGAGGGTATCGCGGTTCATCCAGGCGAGCATGAGCACCTCGCCGGTTGAAAGGTCCTGCGCGATGACCGGCACGAGTCCCCGGTCGTCGAATTTTACGAGAGATAAAAGGTCCATTTAATTTCCTATCCGACGCATCGCCCCTGCCGCCTACGCCTTCTCATTGTCAATTGGGGCTACAGGGGGGAGATCTATAATATTTTGATGTTGCCGTTGTCCTTTGCACGTCGCTCTACCCCCGTACCTGCCCGTTTCCCTTGACGATCCATTTGTAGGTCGTCAGGTCGTCGACCCCCATGGGGCCGCGTGCGTGGAGCTTGTCGGTGGAGATCCCGATCTCGCAGCCCAGGCCGTACTCCCCGCCGTCCGAGAAGCGCGTGCTGGTGTTCACCATGACCGAGGAGGAGTCCACCTCGCGCAGGAAACGGTCCGCTTCGGGTTTGGATTCGGTAACGATCGCGTCGGTATGGTGGGAGCCGAATTCGTTGATGTGTTCGATGGCCCCGCCGACGCCGTCGACGGTCCGGACCGCGAGCCGCAGGTCGAGATACTCGGCCTTCCAGTCCTCGACGGTCGCCCGCTTAACGGCCGGGGAGAGCTTGCGCGTCTCCGGATCGCCCCGCAGGGCGACGCCCTTTTCCAGGAGCGCGGCAACGATCGATCGGCGGCTGGTAACGGGCAGCGCGGCATCGAGCAGCAGGGTCTCCATGGCGTTGCACACGCCCGGCCGCTGCACCTTGGCGTTGAACACGATGTCCTCAGCCATCTTCAGGTCGGCG
>CAZYYB010000157.1:0-5634 GCA_964651515.1 uncultured Fibrobacteraceae bacterium | reverse complement strand
TCGAGGAGAGGGTGGACGCTCTCCTCGACGCTTGCCTGAAGCTCATCCGCCTGCACCTGGCACCGCACACGGTCGCGGCATTCTTTCCCGCACCCCAAGAGGGGTACGAACTCCGGCGCTTCTGGTCGCGGAGTGACTGCGTCAAGCCCGGATCGGTTATCCTGCCGGGACAGGGGGTGCTCGGCGGTCTCATGAAAAACGGCGTCAACCCGCTGACCGTCGGTGAAATCGTCAGCGACAGTACGACGCTGTTCTACTACGACCGGGATGCCGGGGTTCGCTCGCTGGTCGCCTGCCCCATCGTCTCCGGCGACGAGGTCCGGGGGCTCCTCCTTGCCGACAGCACGGTGCCGGGCGCGTTCGGCGAAACCCATCTCGCCTTCATGTCCGCAATGGGTTCTTTGCTCGGGAGTGCGGCCGAAAGCGTCTACCGCGGCACGCACCATGCCCTCGAACACCGCCGGTTCGCGGCGGTCTCGGAAATCGAAAAAACGTTCTTCCGGCTCCTGTCGGTCGATGCGATCCTGGACCTGGTCGCCGAAATCGTTCCCTACGTCTCGCCGTGCGACCGCATGACCGTATCGACCCGGCTCGATGACGGTGAAAGCGCCCGGATCCGCCGCATCAGCGGCTCCCGTACCGAGCGGCTTCTCGGCGCAAAGTTTTCACTCGCCGAAAAAAACCTTGCCGGCATCCTTTACGTGAAAGGCATCTGTTTCACGCGTAATTTTGCGGCCGACCGTTACGAGATCCGCTATTTTGACAAAGAACCGCGGGACGACCGGTTGGCCTCATTCCTGGCCGTCCCCCTGGGCATCGATGAGTGCCGGGGGCTCATCCTGCTCGAATCGTTCCGCGCCGACGCGTACCCCGCCCCGCTCCGCGCGATGATGTCGCGCATCGCCACAAGCGCCGGGCTCGCCATGGAGCGGATCCTGCTCCTCGAAAGCGCGACCTCGCTTGCCACGCACGACAGCCTGACCGGTCTGGCCAACCACCGGCAATTTCTCGTTGCCGTCAAGGATGAGATCGTGCGTTCGAAGCGGTTTTGCGATCCGCTCTCCCTGGTGCTCGGCGACATCGATTTCTTCAAAAAAATCAACGACTCCTACGGCCACCCGTTCGGCAATACCGTGCTCAAGGGCCTCGGTGCGCTCCTCGCAGAGAGTATCCGCCAGCGCGTCGATACGGCGGCGAGGTACGGCGGCGAGGAGTTCGCCCTGATTCTTGTCAAGACCGACGCGCGGCAGGCGCGCGAGACCGCGGATCGCATCCGCGGCCGCATCGAGGCGACCCCCTTCGCCTCCCCGGCAGGCAAAGAGGTGCGCATCACCATGAGCTTCGGCATCGCGGAACTCGGGGAAAGTGCCGACCTTGACGAAATGATCGGGCGGGCGGATAAGGCGCTCTACCGGGCGAAGGAACTGGGAAGAAATAGAGTGGAAGTATTCTAGCCTCAGGTGGGGGAACCGCCTTACGGCTGTTCCCCCCGGGCTGAAGCCGCGAAGCGCGTCTTCAGCCACACCCCTTCCTGCGGAAGAACGAGACGATGCCTGCCTCGCTTTGCTCAGCCGGCGTTCTCGTTCCTCCGCAACGCCTCTATGAGGTAGAAAACACAGGGAACAAAAAAGGTAGAAATTCAGAGAAAAATAATTTTCAAAAACGGAAAGCGATTCTCCACTTATCCCCCTTATAAAGGGGGGCGCCGAAGGCGGGGGGATCGGTCGATTGTGCATCGTCGGTACCATTCCGCTGAGCAGTATACTTTTTTGTTTTTTTCGCAGAGAACTCGTGGGTCCCCCCCGCAGAGGCCAGTTATGAAGCACTCCCCCATCGCGGGGGTGACCCGGCTCGGCCATCCGAAAGAATTTGACCTTTTTAAAACCCCGCAAGCAATAAAAAAGCCCCGGAACCTTATACCGGCTCCGGGGCTTCACCGGCTTTATGACGGATAACCAGATTTACTCAGGCGCTACTTCCGAAGCGGGCGCCTCGGGAGCCGCCGCTTCAGGGGTCGCCTGATCGCCCTCTTCGTCCTTCTTCTTCGGAGGCTTGCCGACCGGCTTCGCGACCTCGACGGCGGGCTTGAGCGGATACTTGGCCGTAAACTCGGCAAAAAGCGCCGCGTCCTTGTCCTTGAAATAATCCGTCACGCTCATCACGATCTTGTGGCTGTCGAGGTCGAATTCGACGACCTCGCCGGGAATCTTGTCGCCCACCTTATACAGCCGCGACGGATGGTTGGTCTCGATACCGAGCTGGTTGAGCGGAATGAACCCCTCGACGTCATCGGTGAGATTGACAACAACGCCACGGTCCAGGATCCGCACGACTTCACACTCGGAGATTTCGGTCCCGAGCGCATAGAGCGCCACGAGATTCGGCCACGGATCTTCGCCGAGCTGCTTCACCCCGAGCGAAATACGGCGCTTCTCGACATCCACATCGAGCACCTTCACCTCCACCGTATCGCCCTTCTTGACAAGCTCGCCCGGATGGTTGATCTTTTTGGTCCATGACATGTCGGAGATATGGATCAGTCCGTCCACCCCCTCCTTGAGTTCGACGAACGCACCGAACGCCGCGAGGTTGCGGATCTTGCCGGTGACGATATCGCCGGGGTGGAATTCGCCCGGCACCTTCTCCCACGGATCGGGTTCAAGCTGCTTGATCCCGAGGGATATTTTCTGGTTCGCCTTGTCGATCTTGAGCACCATCGCCTCGATGATATCGCCGACGCCGACGATCTTGGAGGGATGCTTGATGTGCTGCGTCCATGACATTTCGGAGATGTGGATGAGCCCTTCGATGCCCTTTTCGAGTTCGAGGAACGCACCGTAATCGGTGATCGAAACGATCTTGCCCCTGACGCGGGCGCCTTCGGGATATTTCTCCTCGATGCCCTTCCAGGGATGCTCGCTGAGCTGCTTGATGCCGAGCGAAATGCGCTCCTTGTTCTCGTTGAAATCGAGGACCTTCACCTTGAGCCGGTCGCCGAGCGCCACGATCTCGGACGGGTGATTGACGCGGCCCCACGACATGTCGGTAATGTGCAGCAGGCCGTCGACGCCCCCGAGGTAGATGAACGCGCCGAAATCGGTGATGTTCTTCACCGTGCCTTCGCGGATCTGCCCCTTTTCGAGTTCGGCAAGGATCTTGCCGCGCAGCGCCGAACGGTCCTCTTCGAGGATGACGCGGCGGGAAACGACGATATTCCGGCGGACCTTGTTGACCTTGATGACGCGGAATTTATAGGTCTGCCCCAGGATGGTGTCCATATCGGGGATCTGCCGGAGATCGATCTGCGAACCCGGGAGGAACGCATCGATGCCGAACAGGTCGACGACCACGCCGCCCTTGATACGGCGCAATACCCTGCCCTCGATGGTCTCCTGCTTCTCATAGGATTCGAATATCCGGTCCCAGACCTTGAGAAAGTCGGCGCGCGATTTGGAGAGGATGATCTGCCCTTCGCTGTCCTCGACCTGTTCGAGGTAGACATCGATCTCGTCGCCGGGCTTGAAATCCTTCACATTCTTGAATTCGAAAAGCGGAATGATTCCTTCGGATTTAAAATTGACATCGACGATCACTTCCTTATTGGTGATCCGGAGGATCTTGCCGCGCACGACCTGGCCTTCTTCGAGGCCGTCGAGCGACTTGTTGTATTCCTGAAGCGCATTCTCCACCTGGTCGGGAGTGTAGTATGCCTCTTCGAAATCGCTCAAGTCCACTTCATTGCCCGTTGAATCGACGCCCTTACCGATTTTGTTTTCATCCGACGTTGAGTTGGTCATACCGTTTACTGCTCCTGCTCTTTAGGGGTTAAAGGTGTTTGGTTCCGACATCGTCCCGTTTCCAGACTTCAGGAACGATACCGCTCTGGTAACTATGTAATCGACCTGCTTATCAAGAGACATGCCGGTCGTATCGATTGCAACGGCGTCATCCGCCTTGCGCAGCGGGCTTACCTCCCGTGTCGAATCCTTCCGGTCCCGCTCCTCTATTTCCGCAACGAGTTCGGCCGTCGTTTTGACGACCCCGAGCGCCAGGAAATCCAGGCGGCGCCGACGCGCCCGCTCTTCGGAAGAGGCGGTCATGAAGAATTTCAGTTCCGCATCCGGAAACACGACGGTGCCGATATCCCGGCCTTCGCAGACGATGGATCGGCCCCGCGCTATCCGTCGCTGCTCCTCGACGAGCTTCTCCCTGACCACGGCCGGAGCGCAGTAATCCGATACCTGTGCGGTGACGGCTTCGCCGCGGATGGCCTCGGTCACGTCCTCGTCGTCGAGGAAAATCCGGGAGCTTCCCCCCTCGTTCGCGAACCGGATCGCGGCCGTCGCCACCGTCCGTTCGAGAGCGGCGGTGTCGTCGGCGCGGATGCCCTCGCGCAGGCAGCGCAGCGTTATCGCCCGGTACATGGCACCGGTATCAAGATAGGTGATGCCGAGCCGCGCGGCGACCGCCTTTGCCGTCGAACTTTTCCCGGAACCGGCCGGACCGTCTATGGCGATTATCATGCAACTCCCGATTTAATACTATAGATCGGCAAAACTATGTAAAAATAGTCGGGGCGGGAGCGGAAAGTCAAAGGATGGAGTGGAAGGGAGGGGGACAGGCGGGGATCTGCGGAGCGCGCGATGCCGACACCTTTCTGCCGGGCAGTCACTCTTTTTTATCGACGCAGCGCTTGCGAAATTCACGTTCGACCTTCTCACGGCTTCTTATTTTCCTCCTTCTCCAACTCATTAAACTGTTTTGCCCTCAGGAATTTCTCCGGTTGCTTCGCGCATTCGATGAGTTTTTCAAGCAGGAGCACATGGTTTCTCTCTTCCCTGGCGAGGAACACGTAGATCGCGCCGTTGCCCGACGCGGCGGTTCTGCTTATCGCATCCTCATACAGGGCGACCGATTTTTTTTCCAGATCGTAATCGTCGGTGAGTATGCGGAGAAATGACCCGGCGGTGTCGGCCGCCAGCTCTACGGCAACCGTATCGATCGGGAATTCCGAAAGGAGTCTGCGCGACTTTTCGAGAATATCGGTCGGTACCGCCGCGTCGAAGAGAAGCTCCTTTTTCCACCGTTCGAGCAGCCGGTAGTGCTTCTGCTCGTCACGGACCAGGAGGTGGTAGATGGCCCGGAACTCTTTGACCGGCGTCGTCATTTCGAGCGACCGGTAGTGGTCGACCGACATCTGCTCCATCTGCATGGCAAGGGTTATGGCGTCAACGGAATCCGGGATGGGCGATGTTACCGCGTTCGTGTTGATCGGTGACCGACCGGGGAGCGTGTCACGAACGGTTACCGCGGCGGGGGAAGCCGATGCCGCCACTAAGAAGAGCACGCTCCATCCCATCATTTGTTCCCTCCCGTAGCGGTGAAATTTATTTACATGCAAAGAATGTGCCTGAATCCGATTTGGCATTGTTTTTTTGAACTTGTTGATTGGCAAAATCTTGTTTCAGGATCTTCCCAATGTTTTTTCCACCTTAAAAGGGGCGTTGCGGGGGTGCGCCGGCAAACGCGTTTCGCGGCTCCGACCAGGGGAAAACACCGCAAGGCGGTGTCCCCACCCGAGCAGGTGCACTTTTGCCGTTCAATTCGTTGGTGTAACGTATTTTAATGCACATG
>CAZYYB010000156.1:0-5717 GCA_964651515.1 uncultured Fibrobacteraceae bacterium | reverse complement strand
GTCGTTCCTTATAACCTACAAATTTTCCCGCGCTCAATTCTCTTCCGCATGTGCAACATTATTTATTCTACATCGGGCTTATACAGCCTGCCCATGAATTCTTCAAATTTTTCGCCTCCGGTTTCAACCGTTCCTTCCTGCTCCACGGCAACTTCCTCGTCGGGTTCTTCCTCATCATCGTCATCGAATACCGGCGGCTCGGCATAGCCCTCCGACTCCTCGCCCACATCCTGCCGGGGATTGCACCCTTCGGGCATCACCATCCATCCGGCAGCGCCATAGCCCGAGTCATTGGTATAATCGTCCGCATCGAAACAGGCGAAGGTAACGTCGCCCCTCTCCACCCCGGTCATTGCATCGCAGGCATGGGTGGCGAGGTTTTCGGCAACCAGCACGCCGTCCGAACTCAGTACTCCCGCACAGGCGCTGCCCGGCCCGGCAAAAAGATTCCGCTCGATGACGCAGCTCACGCCGGCATCGATCCGCACGCCGGCAACACGCTCCAAGCTGAAAACATCCGGTCCGCCCGCCCCGGCGGGAGTTCCGCAATCGACACAGGTGTTGCTTTCGATGATGAGATTCGCCGCCGCCTGCCTTATGGGGAGGGACGAACCGCCGCAGGCATGGATGGCATGGCTGCCGCAGCGAACGATACAGTTATTGGAGACCGTATGGTCCGCCCCGTGAATCGAAATGCCCCGGCTGCAGTCGATCAAGCGGTTGGCTTCGACGACGCTGCCGGTTCCGGCGGCGATCAGAATGGAATTTTTCCGGCTCCGCAGTACCAGGTTTCCGCGAACGATCGTGTCCCCGCACTTGACGAGAATCCCTTCGAGACGGCTCTCCTCGACGCTGTTGTATTCGATGATATGGCCGCACTGCCCGGCATCGGCATCTTCCCCGCCGACGAGGATCCCGTAATCGTAATTGACAAAACGGTTTTTCCGGACGATATGGTCGATGATCGGCGCGCCGTGTTCACGGTCCCCCTCGCCCACCATGAGGCCGATGGTCGCCCGCTCCGGAGTCGCCACCGGGGCGGAAGGTGCACGTTCGAACGTGCAATTCTCGACGAGGTTGCAGCTGCCGCCGGCACCGCCGAAAAAGAGGGTGCAGGAGGCGGATTCACCCGACCCGCAATTGACAAAGGTTAGGTCGGCGAACCGGTTGCGCCGGCAGGAGCCCATAACCGAAACCGAACCGTGCGGCGAATCCCTGAAGGTAAACCCGGTAACGATGAGGTCGGAGACATCGTAGAAGAACCAGCAGGCTCCCCGGATCACGGCCCCGCCGTCGGTTTCCGCGGCAATGCGGATCGGATTATCGAAATCGCCTGAAATATCGAACGTGACGTCATGAGAATAGACGCCGTTTTTGAGGACAATCGTGCTTCCCGGCCGGGTAACCGCCAGCGCTCCTTCGATGGAACCGAAGGGATTATCGAAGGTACCCTCCCCCCTTCCGCCGCAATCGGCGCTTACCCAGAGTATGGAGGGATCGTGCTCGTCGAACATCGTCATCGAAATAGTTACTCCTGACCCTTGTCGTTGTCTTTTTTTCCGAAGAATTCGGTGATTTTCCTTACCGCATCGGGAGCCATGGAGACCAGCCTGTTAAGGATGGGATCGGCCGGCGTGACCGCATGGACGTGAACCCGGCCTTCGCTGACCGACAGGAAGGCGATAGGCGTGACGGTGATGCCGCCGCCGGTGCCCGCACCGCCGGTTTTTTCGTTTTTGCCCCCTTCGCCCGCCGCAAATCCGATCGAAATGCGCGATACCGGGATCAGCGTAACATTGCCGGCAACGATGGGCTCGCCCACCACGGTCTCGGTTTTGGCGATATGCTGGATCTGGCCGAGCGCGGTGCTGATGACATCAGAAAGTGACATTGAACCCTCCGATACTGCCTGAAATCCTGATGATTTTGAAGTTCGGGTACTTTAGCAAAAAATATATGGAGCCTTGCCCGGTTATGCGATCCAAAGATCGGAGGGCGTGTCGGCCCGGGATACCGAAGGGGTGCGGTTCTTCAGGGACGCCGTACAACAACGCTTTTCAGGCGGCCTGATTCTATACCGGGGAAAGGAGATCGTTCCCTTCGATAAGACCATCCGGGCGGTTCCGATCTCCTCCCTGTGGAGTTGAGGAAGCATCGGCAGTTGACATCTGCGGTTGCAGTGCGAAAATATCCGGCGCGACCGTTTCAACGCTCCGGCCCAGCCTTCCCGCCAGAAATTCCATCGCACTGCGGCTGAAAAAGTTGATATGCGTGCCGTCGTTCTTATACCACCAGCCCGGAAAGTCGTCGATCGACGGGTAGATTTTCGTGCGGATGACGATCCTCCCGGCGGGCCGCGTCACCTTTTTCAGGAGCGAAATTTCCCCGGAAAGATCCCGCACATGCTCGATCACTTCGCTGAGAATGACGCAATCATAGGTCGCATCGAGAGCATCCGCGCCGATGCCGTACAGCGGATCGTAGGCCCGGCACCGGTAGCCCCGGCCGGTGAAGAGCCGGGCAAGGACCGCTTCGGGGCCCGAGCCGAAATCGAGAATGTCCCCGGTCAACAATCGATCGTTTACCACCTGCACGATCTCTCCAAGATACCGGACATACCCTTCGTGACCAAACGTGTTATCGTGGAGCGCATAGCGCCGCCGCTCATCATCGGGGCCGAGGTGGTCCACAGGGGGAACGAAAATCAGCGTGCATGCGGCACAGGAGAAGAACCGCCGCCCCTTGTCGCGATGAAGCTCGCGGCAGTCGTCGTCACCGCAAAGCGGGCAGGTCATGGGTAGATCGACAGTGCCGAAGTCAGGGCATCGGCCATTTCGCGGCAGAGATCGCGACTCTCGGCTATGCCCTTTGCCGGGTCGAGGAGCGGCACACCGTTCAAGCGAAGATTCAGAAGCGCGGTCCAGAAAACGCCGACCCCGGAAAGCGATGAAAGGTTTGCCCGGATTTTTTCATAGTCGCGGAGGGCATCCGGCGACCGGGTCGATTCGAATTCGGTGAGCGATTGGGCCATGGTACGTGCGGCGTCGGCGACGATCATTGTTTCATTTTTCAACGCCTCGATATCCCCGTCGGACGGGGGGGCTTCCGGTGCATAGTCCTTGTCAACGAATCGACGGGTGAGCGCGGCTCCGGCCGGGAGGTAGTACGGCCTTCCCTGCTCGACAAGCGGGTCGAGACGAATCACCCCGTCGGCATCGACCACGGTCCGGTACACATCGGACGTGGCGTTTGCCGGCGATTCCTCCCGGATGGCCCGGTAAACGTCACCGGGCGTGATGGATTTCATGCAGAGCCTCGTCTTGCACTCGAAGCAGAAGCAGGGCCGGTTCGGGCATCTGCCGCTGAATACCCAGGCACCCGGACAGTACGGCCCGGTTTCGACCGGGTTCGTCGGACCGAAGAGCGCATACACCGGTCGCCCGAGGGCGGCGGTGGCGTGCATGATCGCCGTGTCGCCGGTAACGCATCCGGATGCATGGGGAAGCAGGGCGATGGTTTCGCGAAAGCTCAGAACCCCGGCGGTCACGACGGCACCATTGAGAAGCGATTGCAGGCTGTTCGCACTGTCGGTCTCGGCAGCCGCGCCGGTGATGACGATTGTGCCGCCGCGGTCAAGAAGCATCCGGCCGAGTGCCGCGAAATGCTCGATCGGCCACCGCTTTGCCTGGTAGGCGGCGCCGGGCTGGAGCACCATGAGGGGCGGCCCCGCGGGATCGATCCCGCGGCTTTGCAGGAATCTGCCCGCCTCCTCCCGCTCGTTCTCTCCAACGGTCAATGGTGTCCGTACGGGAATATCCGCCGTTCCGGCAATCTTCCGGTAGATATCCGTTGCATGGAGCCCGTTATAGGCCCGGCCGAAGGGAATCGCATACAGGTAGCGGCTCCAGGCATCGGGCACCGCATGGTTCCCCTCACGAAGAAAGACGCGGCCTTGCGTCTGCGGGCAGGACAGGAGGCCGGCGATATAGGCGGCATAGGGGTGCTGGGAGAGGTTGATAATACGGCGGAATCGCTCCCGGACGAGCTCCTCCACAATGGTTTTCAACGCATCGAGCGAGCCGCGCCAGTTTCTCGTCCGCGCGCCGTCGCGTATGGCCTTGCGGTCGAAAAGGAAAATCCGGTCGCACCAGGGAGTTCCGACGAGCCCGCCCTCGTACCCGGTTTCGACAAAAAAGGTAATGTGAACTTCAGGATCTTTGTTCTTAAGCCCCTCAAGTACGGGCAGCGCCATGATGACGTCGCCAAGATTATTCGGCAGGATAACGAGGATTTTGTTCATGACGAATGGAATCTACGCGGAATAGCGGATCTCTTCACGGGTGAAGGTTCGTGAAATCTCCTCGCAGGCGAGAAGCAGAAGGTCGTTGTCGTCGAGAAGCTGCCGCCCGGACTTTTGCCTGACCGCCTCGGTCCGGCGAAGAAATTCGGGGTCGCGGGGGTCGCAGGGAATAATATTCATAGGCTTGGTATCAGATTTAGGTTTTTACTTCTGTTTTCCGGAGGGGGAACCGCTGAGGCGGTTCCCCCTCCCACATTCTCCTATTATCCCACCTCCACTTATCCCACCTCCACCAGCTCATACTCATCGTTCATCCCGAGCGTCCGGCAATATTCGAAAAGGTATTCATTTCTCTGGCCGGGTCGAATAGCGTCGAAGGGATTTGCCGCACCGTCATCCGGCCCTGAAACGGCTCCTTTGGAACGCAGGTGCGCCTTTTTAACCAGATCCATGGTCGCCCGATCGAGCGCCGCCGGGGAACGCGAGGCGAGGATGCCGATGTCCGGCACCAGCGGCGTATCGTTGTAATCCCAGCAGTCGCAGTCCGGACTGATGGCCAGGGCAAAGTTGACATAGAGCGCCTTGCCCGCGAACTGCCCGTGCAGCGCCGCCGCATACTCGGCCACCTTCTCGATGAGCCGCTCGCCATGCTCCGCCCACTGTACCTGCATGGCGCCGTAGTTGCACGCCGCCACACACTGGCCGCAGCCGATGCACATCGAATAATCGATGATCGCCTTGTTCTCCCGCATGGTGATCGCATGCTCGGGGCAGTTCATAAGGCACTGGCCGCACCCGACGCACTTGTCGTGGTCCTGCACCGGCTTGGTGCCCGAGTGCAGTTCGAGCTTTCCCGGCACCGACGCGCACCCCATGCCCATATTCTTGATGCTTCCGCCGAACCCCATCTCGCAGTGCCCCTTGAAGTGCGACAGCATCACGATCTTATCGGCCTGGCATATACCGGCCGCTATCCGGGCGGCGGTCACGTGCCGTCCCTTGACCGGAAGTTCTTCGAAATCGAGTCCGCGCAGCCCGTCGGCCGCGAAGAAGGGCGCCCCGGTCGTCGCCTCGAAATAGCCGTGCATTACCGCCGATGCATGGTGATCGACCGCATTGTGCCTGCCGCCGCCGTAGAGCGTGTTGGTATCGGTCAGGTACGGCTTGCCGCCCGCCCGGGTAATTTCGCCGACCGCGATCCGGGCGTAATTGTGGTTAATATAGGCAAGATTTCCGCGCTCGCCCACGTGGACCTTAATGCCGATGAGTTCGCCCTGACCGACGAGGTCGGCCACTCCCGCCTTATGCAGGAGGCGACGGAATTTGTCTTCGAGCGAACAACCGGATTCGGCATGCAGATTCATGAAATAAACGTTGTCCCGGGCCATGAGGTCTCCTTTTGGATGGCGATTAGTAT
>CAZYYB010000155.1:0-5731 GCA_964651515.1 uncultured Fibrobacteraceae bacterium | reverse complement strand
CCAGGTATTCCTGCCCCAACCCATTGTGGGGCGGAGTACCTGAGTAGTAACAAAAATTCTAAAATTCGGAAAGCACTACCCGAGTAACAACAATAAAATAACGTTTGCCCGATTATACGGTGGATAGGAATGACATCGGCTATAGAGACACCCGCCAAAGGGTCTTCACTCCACCTTCTCCGGAATTTCCTCCGCAACCCCCACCGCCTCGGCAAGCCTCGCTATCAGTTCGATATCCTCTTCCGACAGGGGCGGGCACTCGTCGCTCGCCCAGAATTTGAAATGCTCCAACATGATCTCACGCACTATCATAGGGTCTCCAATATATAAGGATGAAGGATGCGGAAACCAAAGCAGCGGAAATTCATCGGTCATCTCGCATCGCATTTAGTAGCCGACACGGTTGCGCAGTGACAAGAGAAAAACGACAAGGTGATAGAATGACAAGCGATACATAAGGGGACTGGAGCGACGGGGAGATTGTTTTGTCCTTTTTCTGCTGTTTCCCGCTTTCCTCATCCTTCCGCTTTCATCCTTATCTTTCTCCCATCTCCCGCAACTCCTCCGCCCGCTCGAACGTCCGGCCCGAAAAATCGCACCCGGTGAAAACGATTCCCGAAATCTCCAGATTTTTTATGACCGTATCCTGGAACCGGCAGTCGATAAACTCGCAATCGTGGAGCTTTGCATCGCTGATGGTCAGGCGGTGAGCCCGGCACTGCGCCGGGAGTTCGCTGCGAAAGACCACCTCGATGAGGTTTGCCCGCTCGAAAAGCGTCTCCTCGGCGGAGAACGCCTCGAATCCCGAGTCATGAAAAATGCTCCCGAAGCACCGTACCTTTTTAAGTTTCGACATTTTAATCGTGCAGTCCGTCACGGCACTGTCCCGGAACGCCACATTCGACAGCACGGACCCTGAAATGTCGGTATCGTCGAAGGCGCTCTTATCGAGGGAGAGGTGCTGCACGCTGGAACTCGCAATGTCGCAGTCGTTGACCGAAGCTTCCTTCAGGAGCGCGAAGCCATTGACATTTGTGGCGACGAGGGCGGTATCCTTCATGCGGCTGCCGTTTTCGAGCGAGAGGGCCGAGACGTTGCAGCCCGACATTTTGACATCGTGCAGGGAGCTCCGGTCATGGAGATCGAGCCGGATGAGCTTCGAGGCCTTGAAGGTGGCGTCGGTGATTCCCGCGTCGCTCATCCGCACCTCGGCGAGCGAGGCTCCGCAGACCTGGCTGTCGGCAAACCGGCTGTTTTCCAGCTGGAAATCGTGCAGCGTGGAGGCGGAAACGGTGTTGCCGATGAGCGCCGAGCGTTGCAGCCGGATCGCAACTATTTTCGAGAAGGTCACCCGGTTGCCGTGGAACTCATACGTATCCCCGCCGGGCTGGTCGACCTTGGACATCGACAGCCGGTTCCCGCCGCCGCCCGACCCGGCGGCGGCGCCGAAGGTACAATTCAGCGCCCCGCCGATTCCCTGCGCCATGTCGTGCATCATCCGGACCCAGCCGGTATCGAATTCGCCATGGTAGTGGTGGCGGCGCGCTCGCCTCGAATCCCGGCCGAACCGGGAATCTCCGGTCGACCTGCTCTCCCTGTTTTCCTCTGCGCCTCCAGGCGACGGCTCTGCCGCCGGTGCGAAAGTTTTTTCAGCGGAAGGATCCGGCGTGAGGGCGGCGATGAGCTCATCGGCCTGTTCCACGGAAATAACCCCGCTCCTCGCCATCATGCGAATCTTATCGATTTCGATTTGTCCGGCCATGGTCGGTCCCTTTCTTCAAATTTTTAATTAGCTTCAGGGCTTCCTTGTAGCTCAACCGGCCCTGTTCGAGCTCTTCGAGAACCGAGGCAACCCCCGGCGGCTCACGACTACCCTCCTCGGTCGTTGCGTCGACGCTTTCGGCATTGCTCGCCGGTTCGGCGTCAGGTGACGCCCCGAACGACTCGCTGCCGAGATTCAACCGGTTCTTGATGCCGGTCAGGTGGGCCTTCACCGTGGGATAGCTGACCCCGAGCGCGGCTTCCATGTCGCGGATCCTCCCCTCGCAATGGATGAACACCCGGAGGAAATGCAGCTCGTCCGGGGTCAGGGCGGCAAACTCGTTCTGGGCGAACTCCCCCTCGATTTTGATTCCGCACGAGTCGCACACCAGCACGCGGGGGAAGAGCTGGCCGCTGCACGAGGGACAACGAATATTCGTTCCGACTTTATTTTTATCCACAATTGAAATATAATTATTGAATTTTTTAATATCAAATTAATTTTCTTAATATGGTGGGTGTTGCGGGAGGGGGCAGGCGCTTGCCGCAGGCAAGCATCGCCGCCCCTTCCCGCAGGAAGAGGTGATGGAAGCAAAAGCATTCCCATATTTAGTATTGACTCCGCCATGTGCATACAATATTTTGTGGTTTCACGATTCATGACAGGCGTCAGGGAATTCCGGTGCGAATCCGGAGCGGTCCTGCCGCTGTGATCCCGCTACCGGCTTTTTGCCGGGAGCTGCCAACCACGCCACTGCCCGATGGTACAGGGTGGGAAGGCGGCAGCCATTCATCGGGAGAGCCAGAAAACCTGCCTGTCGAAACCATCGAGCGCATGAACCTTCACGGATTAGGGTTCGGCGATCCATCGCTCCATTGCGTGCCTGTTTTTCACGATCGATCCGGACTTACTTTTCGGGAGGAAGTGCATGATTACGACCATCCGCAAGCGGAACGGAACGCTTGCCGAATACGACAATATGAAGATCGCCAATGCAATTTACAAAGCAGCGAAGGCCACGGGTTCGACCGATTTCTCCGGTGCGCATGAGCTGGCGCGGCGGGTGGAGGCGCTCATCGGCAAGCGGTTTCATGCCAACTCGATTCCGGCGGTCGAGGAGATCCAGGACCTGGTCGAACAGGTCCTCATGGATGCCGGGCTGGTGGTCATCGCCAAGGCCTACATCCTGTACCGGGAACAGCACCGCCGTAACCGCGATGCGGAAAATCTTCTGGTCGACATCAACCGGACCGTGGACGGGTATCTCCGCCAGGAGGACTGGCGGGTAAAGGAAAACGCCAACGTCGGCTTCTCCCTCGGCGGACTCATCCTGCATAACAGCGGGGCGATCACGGCTAACTACTGGCTCGAAAACGTCTACAGCCGCTCCGTGGCGGTTGCCCATCGCGGCGGGGACTTCCACATTCACGACCTCAGCATGTTTTCCGGCTACTGCGCGGGATGGTCGCTGCGCCAGCTCATCGCCGAGGGGCTCGGCGGGGTGCCGAATAAAATCAGCTCGGGTCCGGCACGGCACCTCTCCACGCTCGTGCAGCAGATGGTCAACTTTCTCGGCGTGCTGCAGAACGAGTGGGCCGGGGCGCAGGCGTTCTCCTCCTTCGATACCTACCTGGCCCCGTTCGTCAAAATCGACCGCCTCTCCTACGGCGAAGTCAAGCAGTGCATCCAGTCCTTTATCTTCGGTGTCAATACCCCCTCGCGGTGGGGATCGCAGGCGCCGTTTACCAACATCACCCTCGACTGGACCGTTCCTCCCGACCTTGCCGGCGAACCCGCCATTGCGGGCGGAAAACCGCTGGATTTTACCTATGCGGAGTGCCTGCCCGAGATGGATCTTGTCAACCGCGCCTTCCTTGAGGTGCTCATGGAGGGCGATCACGAGGGGCGCGGGTTCGCCTATCCGATCCCGACCGTCAATATCACGCCCGACTTCGACTGGCGGCACCCGAACGCCGCGCTCCTGTTCGCGATAACCGGCAGGTACGGGACGCCGTACTTCCAGAACTTCATCAATTCGGACCTGAAGCCCGGCGATGTCCGCTCGATGTGCTGCCGGTTGCAACTCGATAAGCGGGAGCTTCGCAGCCGCGGGGGCGGGCTCTTCGGTTCCGACGAGTTCACCGGATCGATCGGGGTGGTCACCATCAACCTGCCGCGCATCGGCTACCTCGCCTCGACGGAGCAGGAGTTTTTAATCGCGCTCGACCACCTGATGGACCTCGCGAGGGACTCCCTCGAAACCAAACGCACGGTCGTGACCCGCCTCCTGGACGAGGGGCTTTTCCCCTATACAAAGCGGTATCTGCGCCACTGGAACAACCATTTCTCGACCATCGGGCTCATCGGCATGAACGAGGCAACGTTGAATTTCATGGGCAAGGACCTGCTCGATGCCGATGCCCGCCGTTTTGCCGGATCGGTGCTCGGCCACATGCGGGAACGGCTCATCCGGTACCAGGGGGAGACGGGCAACCTGTACAACCTCGAAGCGACGCCGGGCGAGGGCACGTCGCACCGCCTGGCCCGGATCGATCGCGAGAGGTTTTCGCACATGGTCATCCCCGGCGGCGATGCGCCGTACTACACCAATTCGACCCAGTTGCCCGCCGATGCGACCGACGACCTGTTCGAGGCGCTCGACCTGCAGCATGACCTGCAGCGCCAGTATACCGGCGGCACCGTGTTCCACGCCTTTGTCGGCGAGAGCATCGAGGATCCGGCGACCTGCGGCAAGCTCGTCAAGGCCATCGCGGAGAATTACCGGATTCCCTACTTTACCATTACGCCGACCTTCTCCATCTGCCCGACGCACGGCTACCTGCGCGGCGAGCAGCCCCTGTGCGGCGTCTGCAAGGGGGAGACCGAGGTGTACTCGCGCATCGTCGGCTACTACCGCCCCCTCAAGAACTGGAACAACGGGAAGAAGGCGGAGTACGGCGTCCGGAAGACGTTCGCGCTGCACGATGTCCGCCCGGCCGAAGCGACGGAGCCGGCATGCCCGGCGGTATAGCCGGGCTTGCCGGATGGAATAAACTTTCGTTCGTCGATTACCCCGGCACGCCGTCGACCGTGCTGTTCTTTGCCGGATGCGACCTGCGCTGCCCGTACTGTCACAATGCGGCACTCGTGAACGGCCCGCTTCCCGACCCGCCCCCCTCCGCCGGCGAGATCCGCCGTTTTTTAAAGAAGCGCGCCGCGGTCGTCCGGGGGGTCGTCCTTACCGGCGGCGAACCGGCGCTGCACCCGGCGCTGCCCGAACGTGCCAAGGAACTTCGTTCCCTCGGTTTGCGGGTAAAGCTCGATTCGAACGGCATGCATCCCGAGGTTACCGAAGCGACGGCGCCGGACTACCTCGCCCTCGACGTCAAGACCACGCCGGAGCGCTACGGGTCGCTGCTGCGATCGCCCTACGCCGACACCGAGGCGCGCCTGGCGCGGTCGGTCGGGCTTGCGCGAAGGATGGGCGACCGGGCGGAGGTCAGGGTGACCCTCGCGCCCGGCATCGTCGATGAGGGCGTGATCCGCGATCTGGCGCTCTACCTGAAAGGGGTGGCGAGGATCGTTCTGCAGCCGATGCGGACAACGGCCGGGGTGCTCGATCCGGGATTTCGATTTGCCCCGGCGTTTGATGCCGGTCAGATCGGGAGATTTGCCGAGCTGCTTGCCGCAAGTGGAGCGGAGTGCAGGGTGAGGGGTGAGGTTGTTTTTTAGTTACTCAGGTGGGGGAAACTCGCTTCGCGGTTGTCCATCAGGAGAGGGTGTGCCCCCGGACGCGCGTTTCGCGCGGCCGGGGGCCGGGGGGAACCCGCGTAGCGAGGTTCCCCCATCTGAGCAGACGGTAACTTTGCGAAAATAAATGTACGTTTGCCCGATAGAATGATGAAAGGGTTTAAAAATTCAGAACAGGGCAAAATTTCAAGCCCCGCCCTACTGGAGCCTCACCAGCTT
>CAZYYB010000154.1:0-5835 GCA_964651515.1 uncultured Fibrobacteraceae bacterium | reverse complement strand
AGGGTCAGGATCGCGCCGACCTCGACGACGAACATGACCGGATTCTTCCACTGGATGTCCGGTCGCAGCATCACGAACGCCTGTTTAAGCGCAGGGATCGCGGTTTCCGCGGTAAGAAGGGGGCGGTTGCGCAACCGGCGTCCGGGGTGCGGCTTTTTAACCGGCATCTTTGCTTTCTGGCCTGTTCCTGGTACATTCATCGATCTATTCCTTTGTGGTGTATGAGTCTCAAGTCAACTCGGTACTTCGGCGCGGTGTCCTCAGCCGCCGAACGGGATCGGGCCGAGGTGTTCGGCCAGAGGCCCGAGAGCGGCGACCGGCAGGAAGAGCAGCGCGCCTACGATGGCGATGGTACCCAGCAGGAGAAACCCGAAGGTGAGGGTATCGTCCCGCAACGTGCCCAGGCCAAACGGCGCGGATCTCTTCGCGCCCAGAAATCCGGCCATCGCGATCATGGCGATGATCGGAAGATAGCGGGCGAACAGCATGACCAGGCCGGCCGCGATGTCGAACGGCACCGCCTCGGGAGAGGGGCTCGGATTGTTATTCGCTCCATAGCTCACCCCCAGCCCGTCGAAAGCCGAGCCGTTGTTGGCCGAGGCGGAGGAGAACTGGTAGGCGATCTGCGTAAACCCATGGGATCCGGGATTGCTTTCCGCCTTGATTCCCCAATCGGTCGCCGCAAAAAGGCCGGTCGGCAGGAGGATCATGAGCGGATGGACCAGGAGCGCAAGCACGGCGAGCTTGCATTCGCGAATGCCTATTTTTTTCCCCAGGTACTCGGGCGTCCTGCCCACCATCTGACCGGCGATGAAAACGCCGATGATGAGGAACATCAGGAAGTTAATCATGCCGACCCCCTTGCCGCCGAAAACGCAATTGAGCCACATTCCCGCCATGGGCGAGAGCGCGGCCAGGGGATTGAGCGCATCCATCTCGGCGTTTATCGAGCCGCAGGTCACGTCGGTGGTCAGCGCCGCATAGGTCGCTCCGGCCGATGTCCCGAACCGCAGCTCCTTGCCTTCGAGATTCCCGAGGTGCTGGTCGACCGGCAGACCGGCCACCGGGGGCAGCGTTACGAGCGTTTTACCGTCGGGCGCCGCCCTGTTGGCTATTGCATAGCTCCTGGCGTGAGGCGTGCCGGTAAAGGCGGGATTGGGTTTCAGGGTGTCGAAATAGACCGACCAGACGACGGTGCCGACCATGAGGAGCATCATGATGGAAAAGATGACCCAGGCGTGTTTGAGCCTCCCGAGCATCCGGCCGTACATGAGGACCAGCGAAAACGGAAAGATCATCATGGCGAGCGTATTGAAAAAATTGGCGAGCCCGGTGGGGTTTTCGAATGGGTGGGCGGCATTCATGCCGAAGAATCCGCCGCCGTTGGTACCGAGCATCTTGATGGGCTCGAAAGCGGCGATCGGACCCATCGATATGGTCTGGTGCACCGCTTCGAGCGTCGTGACGCCAAGCGAGCTCCGGAAGGTCATGGGAGAGCCCTGCGCGAGAAACAGGATTCCGAGGATCAGGGAGGCCGGGAGAAACATATATATCACCACCCGCCACATGTCGACGAAGAAGTTGCCGACATGCTCCTGCCCGCGAAAGGCCCGGATGATGGCGGCAAGCGAGCAGAACCCTACCGCGGCCGACAGGAACATATCGGCGATGCAGAAGAATATCTGGCTGAAAATGGAAAAATTCACCTCCCCGGCATAGTGCTGAAGGTCGGTGTTGGTCATGAAGGAGATGACGGTGTGAAAAATGGTGGTCGGCGCCAGTATCCCCTTATGGTCCCCGTTGAGCGGCAGCCAGGGCTGGAGCGACAGGACCGCAAAACCGTAGACAAAGAGCGCGATATTGAAGAATATGAGCGCCGCGGCATACTGCTTCCATGTTTGCGGACCGCTGTCGAGCTTGCCTTCGAACCATCGGAAGAGCCGGGGAGCCCGGTACGTGCCTTCCATGATCCAGGTGCAGTACCGGCTTAACGGGACGGCGACGAGCGTCGCGACAACCAGGAGAGAAATCGGGATGATCCATGTGTGCATAACCGGCCTCTTTTACCTCTGTTGAACGTTAGCGGTGCCCATCAGAACCATTCGGGTCTGATGAGCGCAACAAAAAGATACACAAGCAGAAATACGGCGACAATTGCGGTAACGATAATCATCGTACCCTCCTTAAATTTTTTCGCAACCGATGAGAAACCAGTAACATCCAAGCATCGATACGACGCCGATGATAAACAGTAACGGTAGCCAGATTAAAAGATTCATCACCAAACCCCCTTATTCAAAATCGACCACCATCGTTCAGTTTCATTAATAAAATAGGAAGGGCGGCATAAGCTCGATATTAAATGTAGCGTGAAAGGCGTTAAGAAGCTGTTAAGGGGGAGCATGAAAAATGCCGTCCGTGGCCCGGCAGGGTTGCCACGAACGGCACTACTGCGGGCCGCAGTGCGGCGGCCCGATCGTCCCCCGTAGCCGCGCTACCAGGTCTTGAAGTTGACATCGAGCTGGGTTGAGAACTTCCACTGTCCGTTGAACGGAACGTCGTTGAAGAACACCGGACCGGCGAGGAGACTGAGGTTTTCGTTGAAATACCAGGCGATACCGCCGCCGTCGCCGCCGTAAAAGTTCTTGCCCGTCGCCACGTCGGCGCAGACGACGAGGCGGTAGTAGTCGGTGCCGCCCGCCGATTTCGCCGGCAGGAACGAGCGGTCCCAGGCCACGGTCATCCCCTTATTGGTAACGCCGGAGGCAATGGAGTTGCCTCCGGACGCGACGAGCCCCAGGATGGATGGCTTGTTCCCGATATAGCCGCCGACGAAGAGCCTGCCGATAATGGGAATCGTTTTGCCGATATTGATATAGGTGATGTCCACATCGGTCGTCCCCTCCTGCGTGCCGAGATCGAAAATGCCCCCGGCGAGAGCCGGCTGGCCCTTGAAGAAGGCATCCTCCGGGATGCCGATCTTGCCGTTGAAAAAGAAGGGGTAGTCGAGCGGTTCGAGGAGGTCGACCCCGATTTCCATCTGCACCTTGCTGAAGGGCAGGACGCCCACGACATACCCCACGTCCGTGGGAAAGGCTCCTGCACCGGCATCGGCCTTCCGGAATACCGTGAAATAGTTATCGACATCGATATGGCCGATGCCGAAGGGCTGGATGTCGGTCGTCCCGGCGGTCCAGAACTCGGTGGACGGGGTGGCGAGCGCAGCGACCGGCAAGCCGATGACAAAAGCGACTATGGGCAATAAAAGTGTCCTTTTCATTCCCCTCCCCTTTCAGGATGTAAAATTCGGCATCGCTCCGGTGATAGATCCGGAGATTACATCGATTGAATTGGACGATTCAAATTGCGTGCCATAGGCAGGATAAGACCGGGAGAGGATGGTGACTTTTTTTAATCTCTCGGGTCCAATGCATCGAAGCTCTGCTTCGACTTGGTCATTTCGAGCGAAGCGAGAAATCTTGGATTTCTCCTCGCTACGCTCGTCGAAATGACAGTCTCTACCCTTTCAAGATGTTTTGGATACCCCGAAGCTCTGCTTCGGGGTAGTTTATTAAAAGCCAAAACCTTTTTTCACGATCTTTTCCCGTGTGTTTTCTACCTTAAAAGAGGGCGTTGCGGGAGGGGGAAGGCGCTTGCCGCAGGCAAGCATCGCCTCCCCCTTCCGCTGGAAGGGGTGGACCCCAGGACGCGCGTTTCGCGCGGCCGGGGGCCAGGGGGAACCAGGAACTGGTTCCCCCACCAAAGCCGACAGGCTCGGTTCCCCCACCAAAGCCGACAGGCTCGGTTCCCCCACCAAAGCCGACAGGCTCGGTTCCCCCACCAAAGCCGACAGACTCGGTTCCCCCGGTAAACTGGAATTAAAACCATATTAAGGCTGAAGGGTGGATCGCCGCTTAAACGAGCCGTCGTACGCCCCTTCTCAACTATCGAACTCTCCGACATGGGGTCCTCTCTATGAGAAAGAGATCGCAGTATCCGTTTCGGGTTGCATCGATCGACGGCGAAGCGCTGCCGCCGCGCCGAAAGGACCGGAGGGCGACGTTTGGCGGCGGGGTATTCGCCGCCCCGCCGGATCGAAGCGACCGGAATCACCTGAAAATGATCATGAATTCACTGCCGGTCATGATCGTACTGTTCGACCGCGAGATGAAACGTGTCGACTTGAACAGCGAGTTCACCCGGCTGACCGGGTGGACCGATGCCGACATGGCCGGGCATAACGTCATGGAGCTCTGCTACCCGAATCCGGATTATCGCCGGAAAATCGCGGAGTTCATCGAATCCGGGGAGTCGGGGTGGCGGGACTTCCGGGTAACCGCTAAAAACGGCGAGGCCATCGACTCCTCCTGGGCGCACATCCGTATCGACAACGATCTCCAGCTCTGCCTCGGCATCGATATCCGGGGCCGCGTCAAGGTCGAACAGGAGCAGGTGCATCTCCTGTCGCAGATTGAAAATGAACGGGAGAAATTCCGCACCATCGTGAACAGCATCGCCGACGAGGTCTGGTTCTGCGATGCCCTTGGGCGGGAGGTGCTCCTGAATCCCTCCTCCGGCAGGGGGCGGACCCTCGACGGCCAGAAAACGATCTCCCCGGAGGAACCTCCCGCGGACCGGATCGAGGTCATCTTCCCGAACGGCACCCCCCGCCCGCAAAAGTATTCGCCGCTCCTCCTGTCGCTGCGTGGGGAGATCCACAGCGGCGACGAACTGGCGCACGACCTCGACACCGGTAAACTCCGGTACCGGCACTATCACTCGGCTCCGGTAAGGAATCGGACCGGAGCGATCATCGGCGCGGTAGCGGTGGTGAGCGACATTACCGGCCGTAAAATGCTTGAAAATACCCTGCAACGGCATGCCCGCGATCTCGAGGTCGCCAACATGGAGCTGGAATCCTTCTCCTTTTCGGTCTCCCACGACCTCCGGAATTTTCTCAACAATATCGTCGCCATGACCGGCGTGCTCGAAGAGTTCTATTTTGAAAATCTCGACGCGGACGGGCGGCGCTGCATCCGGGAGATCGGTGCCAATACGGAAAAAATGGCGAGCGTCATCGAGAGCCTGCTGCGGCTCTCGCGTGTCAGCCAGCAGGAGCTGAAGCTGCAGGAGGTCTCCCTGAGCGAAATGGCGCAGAGCATCATCGAGGAGCTGCGAAAAAATGAGAAACGGGAAAAAACCATGGTGGTCATCCAGCCGCACCTCCGGGCGGAAGCGGATCCGGACCTGATCTACATCGCTCTCGCAAACCTGATCGGCAACGCCTGGAAATACACCTGCAAACTCGGCGACGCCAGCATCGAAATAGGGTGCGTTCCGGACAATCCGCATATTTTCTTTATCCGCGACAACGGCATCGGTTTCGACATGAAGGACCGCGACCACCTGTTTACGCCGTTCCATCGCCTTCACCGGGGCAGCGAGTTTCCCGGAAGCGGACTGGGACTCCCGATCGTCGAACGGATCATCAGGCGGCACAGCGGCAGGATATGGGCGGAAGGAGAGCCCGGAAAGGGGGCGGTGTTTTATTTCACCCTGTCCGGGCAGCTCCCGACGGCATAGGCAGGGGGCCGCCTCCGCGCTCCGAGCGTTTACTTGTGAAAGCCGGCGTTGCCGAAGTTCCTGACGTACGCCGCAATGGACGGGAGGTCGGCGGGCGGTATGATCCTGCCGAGCACCGGCTGCATCGTTCCGTTGCGCTCCACCGAGTGCCCTTGCCCGGAAAGAATGGCCCGGATCAATGCGGAATCGGTAAACTTCAGGAGGGTCCCGGCGCGCAGGCCGGCGGGCCGGGGGACGTAGCTCTCCCCGACC
>CAZYYB010000153.1:0-5845 GCA_964651515.1 uncultured Fibrobacteraceae bacterium | reverse complement strand
AAGGCGGCGACGATGTTGCGTGCATTGTCAACCAGGAAGGGTGGGGAGATATTCTGCATGCGCACTCCTACGGTCCCTATTTTATCCTGAAAGGCCTCCGGCGACGGTATCGCGGAAGAAAAATTCTCACCGTGCATGTAATTCCCGATTCGATACGAGGATCGTTGCCGGCGTGGCGGCTGCTCATGCCGTTTGTACGATGGTACTTCAGAATCGTCTATTCCTTCGCGGATTACTGCATCGCAATCTCTCCCATGGTCGAAGAGGCGATACGTTCGCTTAACGTGACGACACTCATTGTCCGCATCAACAATCCAATCCTTGCCGAGAAGTACCACCCCGCAGCCGGGAAACGTGGGGAAGGGCGGCAGTTGTTGAACGTCGCCGGGGATGCCTTTGTTGTACTTGGCGTCGGCCAGCTTGAAGCCCGGAAGGGTGTGGAAGATTTCCTGACTATTGCGGAAAAATTGCCGCACCTTACCTTTATCTGGGTCGGCGGACGGCCTTTCGGACCATTGACTGAAGGTGTTGCCGGGCTCGATCGCAGGATTGCTTCTGCCGGGGCATCCAACCCCCGTTTGAAAATGGCGGGCAGTTTTTCATTGGAACAGATGCCGTTAATTTACAATGCCGGAGACATCCTGCTGTTTCCGAGTTTCCAGGAAAACAGCCCGCTCGTTCCAATCGAGGCGGCGGCGGCAGGCCTGCCGGTCATTTTCCGCGACCTGCCGGAATATGAAAAGCTCTATCGATATCCTTATTTGAAGGCAAAATCTACCGATCATTTTGCAGATCTGATCCATAAAATTCATAACGATCAAAAGTTCCATGAGGAAGCAATACGCATGTCTGAAAATCTTATCAGGCAGTTTGATGAAGGCGAAGTCCGCAGGAAGCTTCTAAGTTTGTATAGAGAGGTAATTGAGAAGCATCCGCTGCAACAACCGCAGCATTTATTGAAGGGAAGCTATCCCCGAATGGTACGACGCACCATAACCCTCACGAGGCAGTTCATTGGGATGTTTATTAAATAGCGCCCGTACCTGTGCGTTATCGCCGGAACCCCTTCGAGAACTGAAGGAATTCCGGCGAGGAATGGCCCGATCGGGTCTTCCCGGTTAGAAAGCTGTGCTCAACGTAACGCCGACATGTTTTCCATCCGTCGTCGGCTGTAGGTGAAAGCGATGGAAGGGGCGGGTGAAAAGGTAACTGCTGCTGATGCCGATCGCGGCTCCGGCAGCGACATCATGAAAATAATGCTCCCTCGATTCGATCCGGGAATACCCCGTAAATGCCGCAAGCGCATAGGCGGCGATGCCCAATTCCCATCCGTAACGTCTCTGAATAAATGCTGCCGCTGCAAAAGTTGTCGAAGAATGGCCCGAAGGAAATGAGAGGTAATCGCTGCCATTTGGCCGCAATTCGTGAACGCTGTTCTTCAGCGTAAGCGTCGCTATATCGGTAATCGCCGCGGAGGCTCCATACTGGAATAACCCGGTAAGATCCTCATGAAACAATGATAACCCCACAGCGGAGGCAGGGAGCGCAAAAAGCAGAATATTGCCTGTATTTTCTATCGGATCCGCGGTCATAGCGATTCCCATCATATTCGCAACGTTCGCGGCATGAGCGGTTCCCGTCATCTTCGGAGAAAAAACCAAAAGGCACGAGAGCGTTATTATAGCTGTTTCATACCGTGTCTGCTTCATAACAACTGCCCCCTTCCTCAGCGAGATACATGGTTTAAAGATCAGATTAATCGTTTGAAAAGCGATCCATCACTACTACGAAGAAAAAACGGATAAATTGCTGCTGCCGCCCGGGAATCGGGCATAAATGGCGATTTTAAGTCAATTTTGGCACCTGCCGGGAACTATATATCGACAATTGTCGTTCAAAAGAGAATTTGGGCAATCATTTCAACAGGTACCCCAGCCGCAATTAAAAGATAGGCATGAAAAACTTAACACTCTGGAATATAACGAAATAGAGGAGGGCAGGAGCAAAAGCGGAAGGGCCAGTGGCCTTTTAATATCATGAAAGGGCGAAAGTTCAGGTTTTGGTAATCAGAAGGTAATGCTCATGGTTGGGGGGTAAACCGAGGAAATTTTTATCCGCGACTTTTTATCGGGTTTATGCTGATTAACGACCCAACTCGCGACAAATATGCCGATCGCGGTGCCGAAAACCTGATCTGAGGTCCAATGTGAGTCCTCATAAACACGGGCAACATCGGTCAGCCCGGCAGGTACGTAGCACAATATTTTGAGCCAGATGGAATTGGTGTTTTCTGCCAGAACGGTCGAAAGGGTAAAAGCGGCGGTAGCGTGGCCTCCGGGAAAAGATTGATAAGCTCCGTCGAGGAAGTCGAACGGCCTGAAAACGCCTGGTCCCCTGTTGTTGTAGGGTCGCGACCTGCCGACGGAATAGGTGAATAGGCTTTTGGTAAGTTCTGCGTAAGCAGTAGCCTGGATTATTTCAAAGCCGATCTTTTTCATCGGCGTATTATCATCCAGCCAGCCGGTGAGGCCGAAGCCCACCCCCAAAATTGCCGTCGGATAACCGACCCCCCAATAATAGCCGGTCTGGATCGGAAACGAATTCAAATAGCCAGGATTTCTAAGAACGATGTTGCGGTCCGGCTGATCCGCCTGCGTGGCCGCTACCGTTGCACCGGCGATTAAACCGAATTTCAGCCAGTCGCCGACCTCCCAGTTGAACGGTTGCTCGACAAATCGGATGGTCTCGTCCTTGAACTCGGTTAAATCATACTTGCTCTGGGCGAATAGTGATGTCAGCCCCAGAGCCATGATAAATGTTGCTATAAGATATATATGCTTCATACAGCTATTCCTTGTCTATTATTATTCCATGGTCAACTGACCCTCTGACGCCGGAATTAGGCCCGTTATTGCCCCCATTTAATGCATAGCCCCGTCCCCCCGCCAGGGGTGGAAATTGAACCCAGAGAAATATTCCTGTTTTTGATGCGATGAAGCTCCGGATCCAGCACGCCGCACAGCGCCCCGACGACAAAGCCCGCCGCGATATCGGACGGGAAATGATCGAGCGCGCGTACCCGCAGGTATCCCATGAAAAGAGGGGGAACCGATGCCGCCCCATACAGCAGATATTTCCCCCATCCAAGATCCGGATGGTAATCGATATAGACTTTTGTCATGAAAAAGGTTGCGGTCGTGGCCGACGCGGTATGCCCGCTGTAAAACGAGTTGCGGTTGTCTCCCGAACTTCGCTGGTCATCCGGAAGTTGATTGTAATAAGCAATCGGCCGGTATTTACTTTGAAAATTTGGCCCCAGGGGGCTGATATTGTAAACGCTGAAGGTGAGCGTCTGGGTTTCAAGATACATTCCGAGCATGTCCACCCAGTCGCGTCTGATGCTTTCGTCAAGAGCCAGGAAGGCCGGAAGGCAATAGATGGCGGCAGCCAGGTCGGCGGAGTAGGTCTCGAAGCGGTTTCTCTGCGATGGGTCCAGTTTCAGCGCCCACTTGTCGAACCTGTCCTCGTAAGCATTGGTATTTAACCCGGCCAACTCCGAACTGTCAATGCCGGGTTTATCGAGTATCATCCGCACCAGGAAGTAGTCGGAGATAAGACCGGCGCCCACAATTCCGCCGCTGACCCAGAGATTCTCCTTGAACGGGTGGGACAAACTGTCGGAGAAGGATGGGGGTTGCACGGTGTCTGCAAAACAACTGCCGGCCCCCACCGAAAGGCCTATCAGGGTAGCGATAAATGTTATTGTAAAGGTATCTTTATTCATAAAAATTACTCCTGCAACAGCGACCGGTCGGAAATCCCGGTTTTGCGAACGGATATGAAGTAACCCGACTGCCTGCGCGCCCTCAGAGTTTAAAGTTGCCGACATTGAGCATGAGGTAAACCCTCTGCTCGGTTCTATCGGCATGGAAGTCGCCGATAGAGGTGAATCTATCTGTCAGATAGACCATCTCTTCAGCCCCAAGGTTTAGATTGTGGTAAAGCCTCACGGTAATTCTTGGCCTGATTATACCTATATAATTTTCTCCCCTATTAAGCCCGGATAGCCCGACATACGTATTGATCCAGTAGTAATAAAGAGGAATTTCAACGCATCCCCAACCGAAATTAAGGCCGCATTTAAACTTTGTTTCCATTCCATCGCCATAATTAAAATCCCTGACCTGCGAAGTATCGGAAGGGCCCGTCTGGGTTGTATTCTCTGCCAGGGGAATCCCGGCGACATGGAGAGTGGTAAAAAGATATGTCGATTTTGCAATGGTATATTGGGTCATTATTCCGGCGCCGAAAGCGATGGTGCCGAGCTCAAAGGTCGTATTATCGAAGTAGTCATAATGCTGGAATATGCCGAGGAGCATTTTAACGTTATCGCCGTATTGGACATTCTTGCCGAATAATATTCCCTGGCCAATTGCATTGTCAAGTATTTTTTTTTCCGCTCCTAAATTTATATCCGCCCGGACACTGAAGTAATCGAAAGGCTTCCAATCCCTTGTTTCGAAGGGATATCCATAATCAAGTTGCATATTGAGCAAAAAATTCTGGACAGTGTCTGACCCGAACCTGGCTCCGTAATTTTCCCTTCGGAAACCTGCGGCCAATTCTATATTAAGCGGAGCTTTCTGGTACACTTCGGTGTCCGTTACCGTAGTAAGCTTTCCCTGAATGAGCCGGTTAAAAAACCTGGTCGGACTGAGAACCGCAGCGCCGAATTCCCTGAAAAATCTCTCGGTTCCGATGGTTCTGTCGTCCAATATATTTGAGCTTAACCGGTACAGTATTTCTCCATAGAAAGGTCCGTTTATGGAGGTGCTGAGCAAATCATTCGGCGTCGGAGGGGTGTTTTCCCCAAAATATTCCCATAGGATACTCCCCTCACCCGAAAAAAGATAGGATTCCCAGAAATTATAACCGTTAGACCGGGCGTCTAAATAACTTATAGAGCCGGAATAGGGATGGGCCCAGAAACCCATGCCGAATTTGTCAAAGTCCCATTGCCACCATTCTCCCTTCAATTTAAATTTCAAAGTGTCCCAGGTATTCAGTGCGAAATCCGTTTTAGCGACAAACCGATCTAGCGACCATGTTATTAAATCGCCCGCGGGAACCTCGACAAGAGGTATCCACAGCGGCCTTTTTCTGCTATAAGCCGAGTCGTCCTTCAACAAATCGCCGAACACATCGAATCTGGTGGAGTCCTTGGATTTAGTCTGAAGTTGCTTGATTGACAGTTCCGACATCGCTTTCACCGAATCGGCAATACCGCGCTGGTTAACGCGCAGCGAATCGGCGGTACCCCGCTCATTGGCCCGCAATGATTTCGCGGTGCCCTGCTCGCTTGCCCGCAGTGTATCGGCGGCACTTTGTGCAGTACCCTGCAGCGACTTTGCGGTACTCTGCTCATTGACACGCAATGATTTCGCGGTACCCTGCTCGTTGGCCCGCAGCGTATCGGCGGCACCCTGCGATTGAGCCTTTAATGAATCGGCGGTGCTCTGCTCGTTAGAGAGCAGAGAATCGGCGGTACCCTGCGCATTTGCCCGCAATGATTTTGCGGTGCCCTGCTGATTTGACCGCAGCGTATCGGCGGTGCCCTGCGCGTTAGCACGCAATATTTGGGCGGTGCCTTGCTCTTTGGAAAGCATGGAATCCGCGGTACCCTGCTCTTTAGTCAGCAAGGATTTGGCGGTACCCCGCTCATTCGACAGCACCGAATCAGCGGTACCCTGCGCCTTGGCCCGCAATAACGTAGCTTTACTCTGTGCTTTAGCCCGCAGGGAATCGGCGGTACGCTTCTGGTTTGCCCGCAACGTATCGGCGGTAC
>CAZYYB010000152.1:0-5891 GCA_964651515.1 uncultured Fibrobacteraceae bacterium | reverse complement strand
TCCAGTGGAAGAATCCGGTCATGTTCGTCGTCGAGGTCGGCGCGATCCTGACCCTCCTCTTCGTCGTGAAGGCGCTCGTGGGCGGACAGGAGAGCCAGGTACCGGTCTCCTATTTCATCTCTCTTGACGCGTGGCTTTTCGTCACCGTGCTCTTCGCCAACTTCGCCACCGCCCTCGCCGAGGCACGCGGCAAGGCACAGGCCGATTCGCTCCGCCGTACCCGGCGGGACACGCCGGCCAACCGCCGCCGCAGCGACGGGACGATCGAGCAGGTTTCGTCGACCGACCTGCGAAGCGGGGACGAGGTCGTCGTCGAGGCGGGGCAGACCATCCCCGGCGACGGCGACATCATCGAGGGCATCGCCTCGATCGACGAGTCGGCCATCACCGGCGAATCCGCCCCGGTCATCCGGGAGGCGGGCGGCGACCGCTCCGGGGTCATCGGCGGCACCATGGTCATCTCCGACCGGATCGTCGTTTCCATCAGCAACAGCGCGGGCGAGTCGTTTCTCGACAAGATGATCGCGCTGGTCGAAGGCGCCATCCGCCAGCGCACCCCCAATGAGATCGCCCTGACGCTCGTGCTCTCCGCCTTTACACTTATCTTTCTCATCGTCGTCATCCCGCTCTTCCCGATGGCCCTGAACGCGGAACAGTACATGATGGGGTATCTCGGGCTGCCGCACCCCCTGAAGAGCCTCGGTACCGACGTGCCTACCCTGGTCGCGCTCATCGTCTGCCTCATTCCCACGACCATCGGCGCCCTGCTCTCCGCAATCGGCATCGCGGGCATGGAGCGCGCGCTCCAGAACAATATCATCGCCAAGAGCGGACGCGCCGTGGAGACCGCGGGCGACGTCGATGTGGTGCTGCTCGATAAGACCGGTACCATCACCATGGGAAACCGGCACGCAACCGAGTTCCTGCCGGTTGGGAACTTTCCCGCCGCGGACCTCGTGCGGCTCGCCGCACTGGCATCCGCCGCCGACGAGACCCCGGAGGGGAAATCGATAGTCAAGTTTTACGAGGCGCAGGGGAACCTGCCGATCGTGGTGCCGCAGGGGTCGAACTACGTGGCATTTTCCGCCCAGACCCGCATGAGCGGCGTCGATCTGCCCGACGGTCGGAGCATCCGGAAAGGTGCGGCGGACGCGATTATCTCGCTGGTTTCCGACGGAAAGAGCGGCGCGCTGCCCGAGCTGCGGAAAATTGTCGACGGCGTCGCGTCGAGGGGCGCTACCCCGCTGGTCGTCGCCGAAAACCACCGCGTCGCCGGGGTCATCGTGCTTTCGGACATCCTCAAGCCGGGAATGAAGGCGCGATTCGACAACCTGCGGAAAATGGGGCTGCGGACCGTGATGATCACCGGCGACAACCCGCTGACCGCCGCCACCATCGCGGCGCAGGCCGGGGTCGACGACTTTGTCGCACAGGCGACGCCCGAGGCCAAGCTTGCCTATATCCGTAAGGAGCAGGCGGAGGGGAAACTCGTGGCCATGATGGGCGACGGGACCAACGACGCCCCGGCGCTGGCCCAGGCGGATGTGGCCCTGGCGATGAACGCCGGCACCCAGGCGGCGAAGGAAGCCGCCAACATGGTCGATCTCGACAGCGATCCGACCAAGCTCATCGAGGTCGTCGAGATCGGCAAACAGCTGCTCATGACGCGCGGATCGCTCACCACCTTCTCCATAGCAAACGATGTGGCGAAATACTTCGCCATCATTCCGGCGCTCTTCGCGAGCACGCTTCCCTGGCTCAAGGCGGTCGATGTCATGCACCTGCACTCCTCCACCTCGGCCATTCTTTCGGCAATCATATTCAACGCCCTCATCATCCCCCTGCTCATCCCGATCGCGCTCAAGGGGGTCGCCTACCGCTCGCTGGGGGCGGATGCGCTGCTGCGGCGGAACCTGTTCGTCTGGGGCCTCGGCGGGGTGATCCTTCCCTTTATCGGCATTAAGCTCATCGATCTCATCATGGTCGCGCTGCACCTGGCAGGCTGAAAACCGCTCACGGAGCAAAAAGGAGACAACGGTATGCTGAATAATCTCAAAAAGAGCCTGTGGCTGCTGCTTTTCGCACTGGTCATCTGCTGCGGCCTGTACCCCCTGGTGCTGTGGGGAGTGGGGAAGGGATTTTTCCCGTTCCAGGCAAACGGCAGCATCGTCAGGGATGCCGGCGGCGTGCCGGTGGGGTCGCTGCTCATCGCGCAGGGATTTACGAAAGATCAATACTTCCAGCCGCGCCCGTCGGCCTGCTCCTACGATGCATCGGCTTCGGCATCGGCGGCGCTCGCACCGTCGAACTATGCGCTGCGCAACCGCGTGGCGGTCCAGCTCGGGCCGATCGTCAGGTATAAAAGCGGTCCGCAGGCCGGGCAGCTCGTTGCGCCGGACATCGAAAAGTGGTTCGCGGCGGACAGCTTCCAGGGAGCGGCGTCCATCGTTGCGCAGTGGGCCGGTGCGCACGGTGCGCTCGCCTCGGCCTGGGTGAGCGGGGATTCGACCCATGCCGCGTACGTCGGGGCGTGGAGCGCGTCCCACCCGGCCGACGTGGCTCAGTTTATTAAAGACAATCCCGCGACCCCGCATCCCGCCCCGGCGGACCTGGCCGTCGTTTTTTTCACGAGTTTTTCGAAGACCGATCCGGGAAAATTTCCCTCCTCCGTCACCCGCACGGGCGCCGACGGAAAAAGCGTGACCGACATCGAGCCGGTGGCCTCGGGGAGCGACATCCAGTCGACCTTCTTCGATATGTGGCGCACCGATCACCCGCAGGCCGATCTCCAGGACGTGCCGGCCGACCTGGTGACCAGTTCCGCTTCCGGGCTCGATCCAAACATCTCGCTTGCCAATGCGCTGTTCCAGCTCGACCGCGTGGCCGGCGCGTGGGCCGTCCTGACAAAGCGGGACCAGGGGACCGTGCATGCCGAAATCGAGCAGATCGTCCGGGACAATGCCACTGCGCCGTGGTTCGGGCTGGTCGGCGAGAAAATGATCAATGTTCTTAAGGTCAATATCGAACTTCAGAAGCGATATGCCGCGCCGAACCCGTCGTAGGGGCGGCGACCAATGCGAGGGGACCAATCGGTGACACCGGTAATCGGGGTCATTCTTATGGTCGCAGCCGCGCTTGAAGTCGCGGGGGATGCCGTCATCAGAAAAGGGCTGCGCGGCAACGTATTCTGGTTGATCGCCGCCGGCTGCCTGATTCTTGGATCGTATGGCGTAATGGTGAATACGGTCAAATGGGATTTCTCCCGGTTGCTGGGCGTTTATATCGCCTTTTTTGCCGTCATGAGTATCCTGGCCGGGCATTACATTTTCAAGGAAACGATTCCCGCGGCAACCTGGATCGGGCTTGCCTTCATCGTTATCGGCGGCGCCGTGATTCAGCTTGGCCCGATGTTTCGACGGTGACGAGTTCCGCCAGTCTCCGAAGGTTAGTGCCTTTGCGCTCGCCCCTTGGTTGGAAATCCCTCGCGCCTTCCGCGATTACCCCCGAAGGCCGGCACCCTTGCCTCTGTGAGACAAGTTGAATCATTCCGCCGCGAAGATTATAATTTAAGACGCCCGAAGAACTATCCGGCCCATTGAAGAGCTCTGCAATCAGGAGGGGAGTACGGCATGCTGAAAAGTCCCGCACACGGGAAAATCGTTTTGCCGGTTTTATCCGTTGCCGCCTTATTTTTCATCGGCGGATGTGCGGCGACCCTGTACACCGCCGCACAACACGGCGACAGCGCAACGGTGCGCAGTCTCGTCGCCGGGGGCGCCGACGTTAACGCGCATGACGACGACGGCCGCACCGCCCTCATGCTGGCTGCGCGGCAGGGGCGCGGGGCGGTCGTGCGGATGCTTCTGGCCGACGGGGCCGAGGTGAACGCGAAGGACACCTACGGCACCACCGCGCTCCTGGAAGCCTCCATCGGCGGGTATGCCGCCGTGGTAAAGATGCTGCTCGATGCCGGAGCCGATGTCAACATAACCGAGGATTTTCGCGGCGTTACCCCGCTCATGGTTGCGGCGAAGAAGGGGAGTGACGCCTGCATCAGGAATCTCCTGGGAGCCGGCGCTTCGGTGAATGACGCCGACTCCGCCGGCACGACCGCCCTCATGGGGGCGTCCATGAACGGGCACGAGGGTGCGGTGCGGCTCCTGCTTGCCGTCGGGCCCGATGTAACCGTAAAAAATCACCGGGGCGGCACCGCTCTCTCCCTGGCTTCCCGTTACGGGTATGAGGAGATAGCAAAGCTGCTTCGCAAAGCCGGGGCGACGGAGTAACGATGCCGCTCCATGGCCGGTACGCATGAAATTCAGGGTAAAGTACGGCAATTTCCTCTTCATGACGATAGCCTTTGCGGCCCTGCTTGCACTCGGGTACTACGAGGTGGCGGTCAAGGGGAGGCCCCTGGGATTTCCGGTGATCGTGTCGGCCGTTTTCCTTGCAGCGGCGTTCGTCCTCTTCACGGTAACCTTCTTCACGACCGCGCTTGAGGTGCGGGAGGCCGCGCTGGTTCAAACCATAAATCTCATCGTTAAGCGGGACCGGAAGGAGATCCCCTTCGCCGGGGTGACCCGGATATACCGGAAACGCAATGCCCGTCCCCCTCCCGTTTACCGCTATTACGTCGAAGGAAGGCTCGGCGACAAAACCGTCGCCATCGATCTGTCGCTGTACCATAACCCGAAAAAAGCACTCCGGGAGGTGATCTCCCGGGTGGACGCTGCGGTCGTCGACCGGGAGGTCCGGGATGAACTTGCGACGAAAGAAAAGGCATAGTCGCGGCGGGCGACCGGTGACGATCCCCATGAAAAAACGGCTTCTCGGTCTGGAACTCCTGCTCATTGCATTCCTTCCGGTTGTCGGCGGGGTGGTCATCGACGGCAACGAGACGGCGCTCGACAGCCTCTCTCCCGCGCTGCAGAAACGGGTTTCTACGCTCAGGCACGGCTTCGGCGATTCCCTTGAAATCACGCTGGTCAAGGACGACTCCCGCATTTTCGAAATCGGTAATTTTAATGCGAAGACGGATAAGAAGTACGCGAAAATCATCGTGGAACTGGAGAAGCTCGTTGTTAACGACAGCGACTCGCTCTCCGTCGTGCGGGGATTGAAATTGTGGCAGTCGTTCGGGAATAAAATAGCGCACGAGGCGGGATACCCCGGAAAAGGCCGGTTTACCCTGGTGCCGGATAGAAAGTACCTTCAGAAAAAGTGCCAGATCGGCGCGAACAGCACCAATCCGTTCAAATTCGACGAACTCTATAACGGCATAGAGGTCGACGAATCGTACCTCTACGGAATCCTGAAGGCCGACCGGCTCTCCTCGATCTGGTTCAAGACTTATGCGAATATCTCCCCCGAAATACGGGGGATGGCGCCGGCGCTTTCGTTCGACGAGGCGCTGAAAAAATATTTAAACGGCAGAACGCTTCCGGCAGCCCTGCCGAAGCCGACGGGAAAACTGTGCTACTGCTCCCTGAAAAACACGAAGAGCGGCATCCTTGAACTTTGCTGGAGGACGGAGGTCGACGGATCCATCGTCTACCTCAGCGCCGTAACCGGCGAAATTGTCTGGCAGCATCGCAAGTACAGTTGATTTCCGCATGCATTACGGAGGTTCCACGATGAAAACAACGCTCTTGCTGCTCATGCTCAGCGCGGGCGCGGTTCTCGCCGAACCGGTGCCGCCCGAGGTGCGGCAGGTTATCGATACCGCGGCACAGGTGAGTGACGGGCGGCTGGTCGCCTTTTACGCGACCCGTGTCAAGAAGGGCTTCGACGCCGGTCCGGTCCTGCACGACGTAAAGATCGGCAGGGCGGTCCGGGTTTACGGGTTTGTCGCCGACTCGCTGCGGAAGCTCGGGGAGGGTGCGCCCTTAAGC
>CAZYYB010000151.1:0-5902 GCA_964651515.1 uncultured Fibrobacteraceae bacterium | reverse complement strand
AAGGGGAGCATTTTGACGATTTGAATGCAAACCGGGAGAAAGCCTAACGGACTTCTAACAATCCGGCCGATTCGGCCACTATCGATCCGTCCACCGAATCGGCGGCGGAAAGAACCTCCTGCACTCGCGGGCAATTACTCTCTGTCCCTCAAAAACCGCACCCTCACCCCCGGCGCGTACTTCCTGCACTTCAAGGCCGGGAACATCGAGCGGCGGATGAAGGTGATCTTGAACCGACAGTGAAAAACGAAATGGAAAGTTACCCCTCAGGTAGTTTTTAAAATGTCAAAATCTTTTTTGGGATGGCCGAGCCGGGGGAACCCGCGAAGCGAGGTTCCCCCACCTGAGCAGTGACGAAAAATCTTAAATTAAAGTTGCACCTGGCTGTATTTTGCAGAGGCCACGAGGGTCCCCGCCGCCTTTGTAGAGACGTAGCGCGCTACGTCTCTACAAAAAGCACTCCCACCACGCGCGGTCATCCGGAAAAAATTGACTTGTAATTACGGCGCCTTCCCGTCGCCCGGCGATTTCGACAGGGCGTCGAGATCGACCCCGGGATCGAGCTTCGCGATTTTTTCGAGGGCAGGGTCGTTCGTCACCCGGCAGATCTCCCGCCAGCTCACCCGTATCGGCTTTGCAATCAACACCGGCACATTGAAGGATTTAAGGTACGTGGCATAAAATTCCGGGTCCCGCTGCGGCAGGATAAAGGGCTTGCCGACATTACCGGCAGTGTCGACGGCGGCAAAATACGGGCACCCGCATACCCCGTCACGCCGGCGGCTGTTGAAAACGAACCAGCGGCCGTTCGACGACCACGAGTGGAAACTCCCGGAAAAGGCGCCGCCTGCCGTATCGAGCGGCCGCCAGGCCTTCGTACGGAGATCCATGAGGCAGAGCCTGCTCTTATCGTTGTACCCGGCAAAATAGGAGTACGGCGTCGTCACGAAGAGCAGGAACCGCCCGTCCGGGCTCACCTTCGGCTGCACGTTGCTCAAACCCGTCGCCCATGCGGTCAATACCGTGTCGAGCGCTCCAAAAACGCCGGTCGCGACATCGAACGGGATGCGCATCAGGTCGTACCGGATATTCTTATATTTCAGGCTGTCGTAAAACGTCGCGTCGACCCGGGGCGGCCTGGCTGCGCTGCAAAAATAGAGATACTTCCCGTCGGGCGACCAGTCCGGAAGCGTCTCCATGCGCAGCGGGTCGGCGATCCGGGGACAGGTCGAAACGGTGTTGGTTTCCACATTGTAGAGGATGAGGCCGGAGGATTCATCGAAAACGACGCGGGGATCGTCGACCGAATGCAGCGTCTGGGTCACCTTCATCACCGCAAACGAGATATACTTCCCGGAGGGATGCCACGAGGCGTACGACGCCGGGCTCTTGTTGAATTTCGTTCTCGTATCGATCTTGGTCACCGTGTCGCCGCGCACCAGGATCATGCCCTGGTCGGCGCCGCGCATGTGGATGATCATGTTGTCGGGCTGGTAATTGCAGAAGGAGTGGCAATTGATGCACTGGAGTTTGCTGGTCGACATGGTACGGTTATCGAGAACGACCTTGTCGCCGAAATCGCCGAGGCTGCGCTGCCGGATCGACATCTCGGGAATGGTCTGGTAGCCGAGGATCTTCCGGTAGACAAGCCACCCGTCGATGGTATCGGAGGCGACGGCGTTGGTAATCGGCGCGAACCGCTGCCACTCCCCGTTTACATTGCGGGCATAGACGATGATCGAGAACTCGTGGCCCCGGTTCTGCCGCAGGAGCCGCCGCCACTTTGCCGGCGGAATGATCACGCGCGGGCTTTTCCCGCCCAGGAAAATGGTATCCCCGAGCGGACCGGCGATCCTTACGGCGTAGGCGGCCGCATCGTCTTTTATGATGAAATCCATGGGCGCGATGTTCGGCGGCACCACGGTTCCCGAGTAATCCGGATCGATGACCGGCGTCCGCGAAAGCGCGGCGAAGGCGGCGATATCCGTACGGTTGCACGATGAAAGAGCCGCGAGGCAGCAGGCAAGAGCCGTCGGCAGCAGCGTATTTTTGAGGGTGGTTCGTTTCAAATCGGGGTCCGTCCTATTTTTTCAGGTAAAGGCGCTGCCCGTTTTCGGTGACAAAATACCAGTAGGTGGAGCCGAACTGCGGGTTCAAGGCCTTCAGGGCCGCCGCACGGTTACCGCCGCAGCTCCTGATGATCCGGTAAAAATCGTCGAACCGCCGGAAGTAGAGGTCGTCAAGCCGGAACGCGCCCGCGGATCGGGAGGGCGATCCCGCCAGCACCGCCTGGAAAGCGAGCGCCTCCTGGACGGCGCGCGGCAGGGACGCATACCCCGCGTCGCTGAAAAAAACGATATTGTTAAGGACCGGGCCGACGGCGTTGTGCATGAGGTTTCTTGCGGTCAGGAATTCGACCGCCATGCGGTTCTTATTGTAGCCGTCAAGCTGGGTCGCGAGGTCGAAATAGAAGTCGCGGTCCACGAATTCGCTGCGGGACCGGTACGCCCCGGCCTGCTGCAGGCAGGGGTCGGCCGACACCAGCGCGCTGTCGTCGATCATCCGGGAGTAGCGCGCCGCCGCAGCGCCGCCAAACGGGGTCTTCCCGAGAAGCCGGACGAATTTACGGGCGGACTCCCTGCGCCCCTTCAAAATGTTGATGGCCGCCAGGCGCTCCAGTATCCGGCTTTTTTCCCCCTGCATGGCCAGCGCTTCATGCGCCCAGTACTCGGCCGTATTCAGCCCCCCGGCATCGAAGGTAAGATCGCTCATGAGCATCGGGAACCGCTTGGCCAGGGGACCGGTGACCATCTCGATCGACTGGCCCGGCATCCCCTGCGGATAGGTAAAGAGCTCCTCAAGCAGCCGCCCCTCGTAAAAAAGGGCGCGGAAAAGCTGCACCTGGCTCGCCGGGGAGTAGTTCCGGACGGTGAGCGGCGTTATTTTTTGCGTGATCTCGTTCCACATCCGGTGAGCGGCAAAATATTCAATTTCAAGGTTTGCCTTTGCCCGCCCGTCGAAACCGACAAGGGCGAAGAGCGCGAAGAGAACCACCCCTGCGCCCGGTAAAATCACCGGGGCGTTGCCCTTCAGCATGCCGCCCGGCTTTTTGCAGAGCGGCACGACGAACCGATGCGCGACGATCACCAGGGGGGCATAGGCGAAGAGCGCATACATGAGCAGCGGGATGCGGGGCGAGGCGGCGGCATCGAGCAGGAAGGTCCTGAAGCCGAGCAGGTCGCCGTAAGCCTCCGGAACGAGAAGGACGAAGAAAAACCGCGCCGCAATTGCGGGCAGTGCCGCCCCGGCGAGCAGGGCAAAAACACCGGGCAGGAGTTTCCGCCTCCCGTGAAGTTCCCGGATCGCGCACAGTACCGCGAAGAGCGGCGCACCCGTTGAGGCGAGCCAGTACGCCGCAGCCAGAAGCGGAAGATACCGAAGCATCCGCAAGGGAGCGTTCGACGACGGGCGGATGCCGTAGAGGCAGAAACAGAACAGGCCGGCTGCAAGTTCCAGGGCATAGGTCAGGGGCATGGCGTAATGTGAATAAACGGCGGCCAGGGCGAGTGCCGGGAGCAGCGCGAGTCCGGGTGCCGATGGAACGCACGCCGTTTTCAGGGCCCGTGCGGTCAGAAGCGAAATCAGCGCAAAGAGCAGGGTGATGAGGAGCGCCCCGGCAAGGGGGAAACGGTAGAACTGCGTGAGGAAGTCGCTGCAGTACCACGCCGCTCCGCCGGGATAGGCCAGAAAGGGGGACAGGAAGAACGATCCGGTTAAAAATGCGGGAGTCTGGGCCTCATAGAGCAGGCACGGATCGACCCAAAGCAGAAAGTACAGGAATATGAGTCCGAAAACGACAAAGGGTGCGGTTTTTCCTTGAATGCCGGCCCGGGCGGGATGCGGTTCTGCGGTGCGGACTATTTTCAATTTGGCAGCTCTTCACCACTTATACGGTTACGGTATAATTCATTATTCCCATTGGCTGAATTACCCGACAAAACCCGAAAAATATATGCAGTGGGGAGGAAAGGCAAAGGATGCGGGAGAACAATCGGCTCGGCGGGGGAATGGTCTGCATGCGTCGGAGCTTTTTCGTTGCGGTACCTGGCGAATGTTCTCGCTGGACTCCCCAAACGTATGGACCATGACATCAAGGACTATGGTGAAATTGATTTTTTGGTTTTTTTCCTGCCGTTATTGTCAAGAATCCCGGTGAGGGAAATAAACCTGTAACGAAAATCAATAAATTCGGAAGAGGAGGCATCCTTTAGCCGGGAAAGGTCATAAAATCTATCCGAAGAGGGAGATTCCTTCCGGGCCATTTCGATATCCATATTAGGGACATTCACTACGGTCCAACATTCAACAAATCCATGTGCTCTGGCTTTTTGATGGCTTTTTTCAGCTTCACCGATTCTATTCGGATCAACAAATTAACGAAGCGCATTTTGAGGACCTACCGATTAATCTCTTGCATCTCCTCCCCGGTCCACCCCTCCTCCACCGCCTCAAGCCCCACTATCCCGGCAAACCCCGCCATGATGCATTCCGCCAGGAACTCTCTCCCGACCCCGGGTGCCCACTCCCCCACCCAGGTGCATTTTCTCCTGAGCATCCCGGCAAGCCGGTCCCTCTCGTCCGTCGTCGCCGCCATGAATTCGCCTAATCGACTAAATGTGTCGTCCAGTGGAATGGAGCCGTGCTGGAGCACGCCCGACCGGGTCCGTTTCTGCGCCGAGCCGACGAGCTTTTTTCCCCGTACCATGAGTTCGTTACGACTTGGCGAGCAGAAGCAGGGAAGCCGCAGGTTGCGCATCGTCGCCCGGTGTTCCGCCGGGGAGTCGTGCATTTCCGTTACTATGCCCGCGGCCGCAAGCCCGGACGAGAGGCAGCGGCCGATCATCGCATAGCTTTCGGCGATCGAACGTCCCATGGCGGCAGCGGCGGAGGGAAAGGCGCAACTGTAGGTGAGATCGTTCCAGTGGAGCACCGCCCGTCCTCCGGTTATCCGGGAGATCCAGCCCACGCCTGCCTGAACCATGGCCTTTTCGTCGAGAAGCCCTTCCGGCCGCTGCATGCAGCCGAGCGTAATGGTCGGCGCGGTCCAGGAGTAGGTTCGCAGGATGACGAGGTTTTTTTCGGCGGCGCAGCCGAGGAGATAGCGGTCGGCGGCCATATTGAAGGCGGCATCGTGCGCGCCGTCCCGGATGGTGCGGAGCCTTGGGGGTGCGGGAACGGGGAAGGGGAGCGGATCATCCATTATTTTAATCCTGGTGGAGAAAATACCTTAAGCCCGGAAGACCGGTCTCGGGGCTTACCGGCGCAGGACGCCTTAAGCGAGGAGCAAAACATGAATGAGAGCGTCATCGGCATCGATCTCGGGGGAACGAACCTGAAGGGCATCGTGATGGAGCGGGACGGTTCCGGTCGCCATCTGACCAGAGTGCCGACCGAGGCGGAAAAGGGCGGCGGCCGGGTCCTGGAAAACATCATGGGGTTGATCGATGCGCTCGTCGTGAAAGAGGGTTCGAAAGAGCATATCCTCGGCATCGGCATCGGGACGCCGGGATTCGTGAGCGACGACGGCGTGGTTTCGGCCGCCGGAAACCTGCCGGGCTGGGCCGGTACCCGGCTCTACGAGCCGATCGCCGCCCGCTTCGGCCTGCGTGCGATCGCGGCAAACGACGTCACCGTCATGGCGCTCGCCGAGGCGTCCTACGGTGCGGGCCGGGGGGTGCGGAACATGGTGTGCTATGCGCTCGGCACCGGGATCGGCGGCGGGATCGTCATCGACCACAAGCTATATAAAGGAACCAACGGCATGGCCGGCGAGCTCGGGCACTTCCCGGTCGAAACCGGCGGCATTCCTTGCAACTGCGGCCAGCGCGGCTGCGTGGAGCGC
>CAZYYB010000150.1:0-6009 GCA_964651515.1 uncultured Fibrobacteraceae bacterium | reverse complement strand
TCTGGGTCGTGAACCCGGTGGCCGAAATGTTAAGGTTGTACTCTCCCGCCTGGACGGCGGTAAGCGTATAGGCGCCTCCCGCAATGGTGGTCGTGGATTCGACGACCGCCGCCGTTGCTCCGGTCCGTAGGCGCACCACCGCGCCGACCACCGCGCCGCCGGTCGTTGCATCGGTCACGGCACCTGAAACCGTCACGCCGGCGGGCGCTGCGGCCAGGGTAAAATTATGCACGGTGGCACTCGTCGCCGTCACGGCGACGGCAAATGCCGCCGAGGTGGTGTACCCGGTTGCCGCGGCGGTGAGCCGATAGGCACCGGTAGCCACGGCGGCGAAATCGAAGGCCCCGGCGGCGCTCGTGGTATCGACATAGGTGGTTCCGCCCCCCGCCGTCGGTGCGAGGGTGACGACGGCACCGGCGATGACCGCACCTCCGGCCGCGGCATTGGCCGACACCGTACCGCTTACCGTCCCGGCATTCGCGATGAACGCGCCGCCGACAATGATTGATAATCCGAATAGTAATTTGCGTACCATGAGCTTCTCCCTCTCGTTTTAATAATTTGATTGAGTGCCGGAATTTTTTGCATATACCCACGCTGCTGTCGGCGTCGACACGAAGGCAACCGACTCACCGTATAAGCGTTTGTCCTGATTGCACCTCCTTTCCTACCTCCATCCGATGGTGGCGGTAAGACCCGATCAGGGTTGAGACGGCAAAGAAGAGTAGTGAAAGGCGCGTAAAGAATGGCATACACCGCCACAATCATTCTAATATAGAAAAAACAAAAAGGTAAAGATGTATTCGACTAAAAAGTACTATTATCGGACCCACTGCACCCCCCTCGCGAATCCTCCCGTTTCAGGAATGACTCCCGGGATGGACGCCTTGCCGCTTTTATCTTGTCGCGGCACAGTGTAATTAATGTATCAATAACCGTGCCAATAATGGAAGTGCAACGGCTAAAAAAATTTCAACGTGGAATTATGGATAACGGAAGGATACCTGCCCCGGGCAGACCGGGGCAGGTATGATCGGGCGGGTTAGAAAAGCATGACCTGCTTGCGATAAACCGAGCTGCCCTGCGTGACGGAAACGATATACGTGCTCCCGGAACGAACGATGCCGTGCGGCACCGCCACGGAGCTCTCCATGGCGCCGAACGTCGTGCGGTAGACGCATTTTCCATCGACCGAGAACAGGGTGATGAGTCCGGCCCTGGTGCAATTAACCAGGTGGAGAACTCCCGCCGAGGTCAGGGTGAAATCGGGTTTGGCAAGGGTGGCGGTTTCGGCAACGGGAACAACCGCCGTCGACTTGACAATCCGAATGTTTTCCGTGGTGATGTTCACCCCGGTCACCGTCAATGCCGTCGTTTTGGTCGCATACCCGGCCGCTATAACGACCAGGCTGTACGTTCCCTCGTCGACGCCGGTCAGCGTGTACGCGCCGCCCGTCGTCGTGGTGGCGGAAGTGACCACCGTTGTTCCGCTCTCCAGTTCGACCGTCGCTCCAACGATCCCCGCGCCCGATGAGGTGTCGGTCACGTAGCCGGAAACGGTCACCGTTACCGCCGTCGTCATGGTGAAATTCCGGACGACATTCGCGGCGGCAACGGCAAACGCGGCCGAGGTGTACGGATTGTCCCCGGTCGCCGTGGCATGCAGGATGTACTCTCCCGCCGCAACACCGGTGAGCGAATAGGCTCCGCCCGCGATCGTGGTGGTGGATTCAACCACCGCATCGGTCGTCGAGTTCTCCAGGCGGACGACCGCCCCGACGATCGCGGCGCCGGTCGTCGCATTGGTCACCGCACCGGATACCGTCACGGCCGTTGCGGTCGTCATGGTGAAATTCCGGGTAAGATTCACTGCGGCAACGGCGAATGCCGCCGACGTATAAGCATTCTCTCCGGTCGCCGACGCCGTCAGGATGTACTCTCCCGCCGCGATGGTGGTGAGCGAATAGGCGCCTCCGGCGATCGTGGTGGTAGTTTCAACGACCGCGTCCGTCGTCGAGTTCTCAATGCGGACAACCGCCCCGACAATCGCGGCGCCGGTCGTCGCATTGGTCACCGCACCGGATACCGTCACCCCGGTGCCGACCTCGTCGAGGGCGATATTCCGGGTAACATTGGCCGCGGCAACGGCGAACTCGGCCGAGGTATAGGTCGTATAACCGCTGGCAATGACTTCCAGATTGTACTCTCCGGCCGCGACATCGGCGAATGAGTAGGCGCCCGCAGCGGTGGTGGTGGAGTCGACGATCGTCGTCGTGGCTCCGGTCCGCAGATAGACCTCGGCGCCGTCGATGGCCGAGGCGTTACTCGCATCGGTCACCGTACCCGAAACCGTTGCTCCGACGGGCGCTGCCGCAAGAGCGAAATTGTGTACCGTGGCGCTGGCTGCCGTCACGACGACGGCAAATGCCGCCGAGGTGGTGTACCCGGTTGCAGCGGCGGTGAGCCGATAGGCACCGGTTGCCACGGCGGCGAAATCGTAGGCCCCGGCGGCGCTCGTCGTATCGATATAGGTTGTTCCGCCCGCCGCCGTCGGCGTCAGCGTAACGATGGCACCCGCAATGGCTGCCCCTCCGGCGGCGGCGTTAGCCGCTACCGTGCCGCTTACCGTCCCGGCGTTCGCGACAAACACGCCGCCGACCACCAGTGACAATCCAAATAAAAATCTGCGTAGCATGAGTTCTCCCCCTCGTTTTTTTTAATTGAAGTATGGTTATTATTTCTTGCTGCGATCCCTACACGGTCGGCGTCCGTACGCCGGTCACCGCTTTTACCCGATAGTCATGTGCCCGCATATCACCTCCTTCTTTATGGTTAAATAGTGACATGTCAAAAGAACCTCTGCGTCCTTTCGTGGGTCGGTACCTTTCCTGCCATGGTAAGCGGTCCGAAGAGGCGTAAAAAATTATTATGTTTAAAATAAATGGTAACCGGGAAAGATGTATAAAAAAAATGCCGGTTCATAGAGTAATAAAATAATAATTAATTATAACCTGCAATTCAATAACTAGTTACAATTGTAATCATGTATAAGATACCATGGTGAGTGCCCATGGCGGCACGTTGATGCCCGGGGGCGGGATGTGTGCGAAGAAGAGTGGCTCGCCGATGAGCGGAGCATGCTTTGAGGCGGTGTGGGCCGGGAGAGGCGGATACCTGGTGCAACGAGAGTCGGGGAGAGAAGGACGGAATTCCTTCGAGGAGGAGGCGACGGCTTTTATGCGGCAGAGAGGATGAAGCGGTTAGCCGCCTCATTCGCTCTGCCGAGGGGGTCGGGCTTACGCCAGAAGCGAAAAGGTGCTCTGCGTCGACCCTGCCGCACTCTGGGTAATTGCGCCAAGGTTATTGTAGCCGCCCGATTGGGCCAGGTTGTTCAGGAAAGCCGAGAACTGGCTCGGACTTATGGAGCTATTACCATCGGAAATTTCATCGAACAGATCCGTGATCTGGGCGTTTGTCGCCGCCGATGCCGTCGCCGATGATGCGGCGGTCGTCGCAGCCGTTGACGTCGTTCCGGTAGCCGAGGCCGTTCCCTGCGAGCCGCTGAGAGCCGAGAAGAGCTGCTGGCGGACATCCTGAAGCTCGCTGACGACCTGCTGCTGAACGGTCGGCGATAACTGGCTCCACGCGCTGCCCTGACCGGCGGTGGCGGTGGAACTCTGGGTGGTTGTCGACGTGGAGCTCTGTGCCGTCGTGGAGGCGGTCGTTCCGTTGGTTGATGCAGCCTGGGCCTGGGCCAGCGTTTGAGTAATGTTATTCAACACATTCTGCATGGCCGTGGCCTGCGTGCTGGACAGTGTTCCGTTCTGTACGGCACTCGCGATGGCATTCTGCATCGAGCTTACCTGACTCGATATGCTCTTATGGTGGTGGTGATGCCCGCCGCCGCCTCCACCCATGCCCTGAACCTGGGTGCCGCTTTGCGTGGCCATGACGCCGGTGAGTTGCGATACGTCCATAGACGCCTCCTAAAGTGTGAATTGTTGTTTAATTCGAGGAACGCCGACTATGAGCACCGATCTCCCTCCGTGGAAATTCGTTCATCTTTCATCCCTCACTAGTAGTAATCGGAAGGAAATGAAATGAACTTGAGCCGTTTCTGAGCCCTCTCCATTAATAGTATCGGATTTGCGCAATTTTTACCACTATTTTGGCAATACCTGCCGTAAGAATTTGACTTTTCAATTCCACTATTGACGCAAAGAATTATAATTTCTTCAACGAATCCGGGCTCCATCCCCCGCCGATGGCTTCGATGAGCATCACCGAGGCCGATATCCGCTTCCCGAGGATCGCGACCGCAGCCTCCCGGTTAGTAAATTCGATCGTCTGGGTCTGGATGACATTGAGGGCACTTACTATCCCCTGCTTGTACTGATCGATCTCAATCGACGTCGAGCGCGCCGCGGCCGATACCGCCTGGTCCTGCGTCACCGCCTCCCGCTCGTATATCCGCAGTGCGGCGAGGTTATCCTCCACATTCTCGAAAGCGGCGAGCACGGTCTGGCGGTAATTCGCCACCTGCGCGTCGTACGCCGCCTTTGCCGCATCGAGTGCCGCGCCGCGTAACCCGCCGGTGAAGAGCTCTTCCGCAGCCCCGCCGCCGAATGACCAGAGGCGGCTCGGCCACGACAGCCAGTTGGAGAGCTGCGAGCTCTCCCACCCACCCGCCGCATTCAGGGTGATATTTGGATAGTAGGCGGCCTTTACCACGCCGATCTGCGCGTTTGCAGCGGCAACGGCACGCTCGGCCGCCGCCACATCGGGACGGCGCTCCAGGAGCACGGAGGGGAGTTCGGGCGGGGGCACGACGATGCGTATCGGCATGGTATCCGTCGACAGGGCGAAGAGCGATGCCGGCTGGCCGAGGATCGTCGCGATCGCATGTTCCAGCTGGCTGCGCATCACGCCGATATCGATCTCTTGCGCCTGGGCCGAGGTAAGCTGCGTCTGCGCGGCCATGACATCGGACTGAGAAGCGATGCCCTGTTCATCCCGGAGCTTCGTCAGGTCGAGAAATTTTTTATAGACGAGGACCGTTGAATCGAGAAGCCGTTTCTGTACGTCCGCAACCCGCAGGGCGAAGTAATCCTGTGCCAGGGCCGCCTGCATGCTCAGGGTGACTGCGGCAAGATCGGCGGCGCTTGCCTGGGCGGTCGCCCTGCTCGCCTCCACGGTGCGACGCACCCGGCCCCAGAGATCGGGCTCCCAGGAGACACTGCCTTCAAGGAGATAATCGGATATGACCGGCGCCGATACGGCCTGCGCTGCAACTATTTTGCCCGCCGTTCCGGCATTCGAGGAGGACTGCTCCCGCGCATACGAGCCTTGGGCCGATGCGGTCGGGAAGTAGCCCGCCTTCGCGGAGGTGACCATTGCCCGAGCCTCCCGGTACTGCGCACAGGCGGCCGCGATGCTCTGGTTCGAAATGACGACCCTGCCTTCGAGCGAGTCGAGGACCGAATCGCCGTACAGCAGCCACCAGCCTTCCCGGGGCAGCGTGTCGGACGGCTGCGCCACCTTCCAGTCGGCCGACTCCTTGAACGAGGATGGGGTCGTGACCGAGGATCGGTGATAGCTCGGGCCGACGGTGCAGCCGGATATGATGAGCGCAGCGAATAATAATAAGTTTGACCTTTTTAAATGCGACGTTTCCATAGGTCTCGTTTCCTTAATGCAATAAGATTCTAAGGGGGGAAGTCTCCCCCTCGCTTCATCCCGGCCGAAAGAGACGTAGCGCGCTACGTCTCTACAAAGGCACTTCCCCATCGCGGGGCTGGTGCAATTTAAAATCTTACTATCCCGTCCATTTTGCCTTTCGGGCAAAATGGGATGACCCGGCTCGGCCATCCAAAAGCATTTGACTTAACTGTTAATATTATTTCTGTTTTTTCCTCTTCATCCTGTTCCGCAACCTGTCGATGTACAGGTAAATAACCGGCGTCGTATAGAGCGTCATCACCTGGCTGAGCATGAGTCCGCCGATAATGG
>CAZYYB010000149.1:0-6021 GCA_964651515.1 uncultured Fibrobacteraceae bacterium | reverse complement strand
AATGGATTAACAAAAGAGTTACCTCTTGTAATCGGTTCTTGGGTTCATGTTGTGATAGTCTCCAATGGGTCAACAATTGCCTGGTATCGTAATGGAACATTGGATTTATCGCTGTCCGGAACAACCACCCATGCAAATACCATAGTATTTGGCAGAAGCAGGTTTAACAGTGATTATAAACGATGCGACCTTGATGATATCCGTATATATAACCGTCCTCTCGATTCCACAGAAATCCAGACTCTATATCACGAAGGCGGCTGGACTGGGAATTAGTCTTCGGCAGGAACGAGTTGTTAGCAGCGCAATCTCTCAAGACTTCGTTTAATCTTGCTCGGAGGAGGGCAAAGCTGCCGTGGATTCGGATTCACCACTGCCGGCATCGCGCCATTGCACGGTGGGGTCAGATGTCCTTCCCGCTGTCGGCGATCATGAAGGCTTCGGGTAATTCAACCTACAGTGCTTTTTCCCGGTATTCCAATTTGAGGGATGGAGACATTCAGGTCTCGGTCGGCCGTAAGACAAAACCCTTGCCTTGCGTTACCTTTGAGGAATTCAATGGAGCTGTAAGTAACCAGAAAAACGCGGAAAGTCGCTTAAGCAGGTTGCTGATTGCTAAAATAAGCCCCTCATAACTTACTTGTTATAAGGGGCTTACGATACTACGCCCTGCGGGATTCGAACCCACGACCGACGGATTAGAAATCCGTAGCTCTATCCAGCTGAGCTAAGGGCGCAAGAGCCGGAACGGAGGTTTTAAAGGAGATGGTCGGGGTGACTGGATTCGAACCAGCGACAACGTGGTCCCAAACCACGTGCGCTACCAGGCTGCGCTACACCCCGACTACAGGTTGCTAAAAATACATCGTGATCGCAATAATCGGAGACGCAAAACCGTATTCACGCTCAATGCTTTGGGTGGGAACAGAAAATAATTGCACTTCGTTTGAAATCTTATTATATTATCACCAAGGACTCCCCTCGGGAGCGGCTGATAATTTATGGAAAAATGCATAAAATTATTTGTTATTCTGAGCGCCGCCGCCGCTATCGCCTATGCGCAGGTGGCCAACACGCCGGTGAAACAGAACGTATCACCCACGACGTCCGGCGTCGTCACCGTCTCTTCCGACGGCAAAAAATTCATCGCCCACACCGCCCCGACCACCAAGACCAACTGGTCGAAAGTAAAAGATCTCTTTCTGTAATTTCTTCCCGGCAATGATTTCCGCGCGAGGGTTCCGCTTCGATGCCGCCGGCGGGCGGCGCCGTTCCATAAACCGTTTTTTTTCACTCTCCCCGATGCGCTCCGTTGCGGCGGCTTCCATGCCATGACGACGACGAATGCGACAAAGGGAGTCGTGGTCGCGCGGCTCGACCGCTTATCGCCGCTCTACGAGGCGGGTCTGCGCCGGGGCGACCGCATCGTCGCGGTGGACGGCAACGTCGTCGTCGATGAACTCGACCTGCGCTTCTTCGCGGCCGCGCAGGAGTTCCGGCTCGATGCCGTGCGCCGGGGCACCGCGGTGAGCTTCGGGGTAACCCGGAGCTCGGGGTATACGCTGGGCGTCGAGTTCCGTCCCGCGGCGATCCGGCGCTGCGCGAACCGCTGCATCTTCTGCTTCATCGACCAGATGCCGCCGGGGTTGCGGTCGGGCCTGTACATCAAGGACGAAGACCTCTCGCACTCTTTTATAAACGGCAACTATGTCACGCTCGCGGGCGCGCGCCGGGCCGATCTGCTCAAAATCGCCCGGCTCGGTCTGTCGCCGCTCTTTATCTCGGTCCATGCGACCGACACCGCACTACGCCGCCTGATGCTCGGCAACCGGCTCGCCCCGGACATCGGGGAGCAGCTCCTTTTCCTGTGCGAAAACAACATCCGGCTCCATACCCAGATCGTCGTCTGTCCCGGATTCAACGACGGCCCCGTTCTGGAACGGACGATCCGCGACCTGCTTTCGCTCCGTGACGGCCTGCTCTCGATCGCGGTGGTGCCGGTGGGACTGACTCGTTTCCGCAGGTTCCCCCTGCAGCCGGTCGAGCGCTCGAACGCCGCCGCGATCTGTTCGGCGGTCGGCCGCCTGAGCGACCGCGATCGGCAGCGGTCCGGTTCGCGGCGGGTGTTTCTTGCCGATGAGTTCCTGCTCAAGGCCGGTCTTCCGATTCCCCCGGCGGGCTATTACGAGGGGTATCCGCAGATCGAAAACGGCGTCGGGCTCGTGCGGCAGCTTATGGATTCGTGGAGCTCCGCGAAAAGAGGGTTTCGGGGACAGGCGGCCGCTTCAGGGCGAAGCGCGCCAGGGAAAAGGTATTTTCTTGCAACCTCGGTCTCGGCTTTTCCGTACCTGAAGAAAATTGCGCTTGAGGCGGGGAGGCTTCGCCCCGGCGTTACCCTCGAGGCGACCGCGATACTGAACCGTTTTTTCGGCGAATCGGTGACCGTCGCCGGTCTCACCTGTGCGGCCGATCTTCTGCGCGCCATTGCCGGTGCCAAGCTGAACGGCAGGATCGACGGAGCGCTCCTGCCGGCGGTCATGTTCAACTATGCGGGTTTTACCCTCGACGGCTACAGCGCGGCGAGGATCGAACGGGAGAGCGGCGTGAAGGTGACGATTATCGGTACGGTTGAGGAGCTGCTTGAACTTCGATGAAAGATGACCCGGCAACGACCATGAACAGCAATGAAACGCCCCCTTCCGATGCCGTCCGGCTCAACCGGTACCTTGCCCAGAGCGGGCTCGGCGCCCGCCGGAAGTGCGATGAGCTCATCCGGGGTGGTCACGTCTACATTAACGGCATCAAGGTCACCGATCTCGCGACCCGTGTTCTGCCCTCCGATGTGGTTGCCTATCGCGGGCGCACGCTCGAACCGATCCACCGCCTCGAATATATCGCCTACCACAAGCCGGCATCGGTCATGGTGACGCGGCAGGATCCGGAGGGGCGGCCTACCGTGTACGATGCGATGCGCGATGTCGGTTTTTCCGCCGACCACCTCAACTACGTCGGGCGGCTCGACTGCAACTCCGAAGGGCTCCTGCTCTTCACCAACGACGGCAGCCTGATCCACGCGCTCACCCATCCGCGTTACAACATCAAGAAGGTGTACCATGTGGAGCTCGACCGGGAACTGACCGAGGGCGACCGCGACCGGCTGCTCCTGGGCATCGAGTCCGACGGGCAGGTGCTTCACGCCGGCGAGGTGCGCACCATTCCCGGCGACACCTTCGCCTACGAGGTCGACCTCTATGAGGGAAAGAACCGGCAGCTCCGCCGCATGTTCGGGGTGCTCGAATATAAGATAATGCGTCTCATCCGCATCCGTTTCGCCTCGGTGCGGCTCGCCGACCTCCCTCCCGGGGCGGTACGGCCGCTGACCGCGCGCGAAGTCGCCGCCCTGAAGAGCGCGGGTTATCCGGAGAAACGTCGTCCATGAAGTACTCCGCAGCGATATTCGATCTCGACGGAACGCTTCTGGACACCCTCGACGACATCGCCGACTCCATGAACGGCGCGTTGCAAAGGCTCGGGCTGCCCACCTGGCCGACGGCGCAGTATCGCGAATTTGTCGGCATGGGGCTCGACCAGCTCGCGCAACGCGTGCTTCCGGCCGATCGATGCGATCCTGAAACCGCCTCCGCCTGCCTGGCCGCCATGCGCGAACGCTATGCCGCCGGCTGGGCCCGCCGTACCCGTCCCTACGCCGGCATTGCCGAGGCGCTCCGTGCCCTTCGGCAGGCCGACGTCCGCTGCGCCGTGCTCTCGAACAAGGCCGATGAGTTCGTCCGGACCATGGTCGCGCACTACTTCGGCGACGGCACCTTCGAATTCGTCCTGGGCGGCGGCAGATTTCCGCTCAAGCCCGATCCTGCCGGCGCGCTCCACATCGCGGCGACGTTTGGCCTTCCGCCCGGAGCGTTTGCGCTGGTGGGCGACAGCGATGTCGACATGAAAACCGCATGCGGCGCCGGGATGTTCGGTATCGGCGCTACGTGGGGTTTCCGCTCCCGCACCGAGCTGCTGGAGAGCGGCGCCCGATACCTTGCCGACACCCCGGCGGATATCGTCACCGCGATTTCCGGATAGCCGACGGCCGGGCGCCTGCGGGAATTATTTTTTTTGCGTCAATCCAGGGCACGCCCGCCCTGGCTTTCAGAGGGAAGGAACTTCTATGCATCCGGTCCTGTTTCGTATCATTCATTTCCCCATCCACTCCTATGGATTCATGCTGGCGCTCTCCTTCCTGTTCGGCATCCTGCTGGCGTCGTCCAGGGCCAAAAAGTCGGGTCTCGACCCGAATGTCATTGCCGACATCGGGTTCTGGCTGATCCTTTCGGCCATCATCGGTGCACGCGCCTACTACGTGATACTTCATTTTGACGAGTTCCGGGGCGACCTGATGTCGATCGTCAGCCCGTTTCACGACGGCCAGGTGGGCATCGGCGGCCTGGTCATGTACGGCGGATTCATCGGTGCGCTCGTCGCATCGCTCATCTACTTCCGGGCGCGGCGGCTGCCGTTCCTTCCCTATGCCGACGCGGTCGCCCCGGCGTTCGGGCTCGGGGTCATGCTGACACGGGTCGGCTGTTTCCTGAACGGCTGCTGCTACGGCGCGCCGACGACGCAGTACGGGGTCAGTTTCCCGATTGAGAGCGCGGCGGGGATGTATCAGCACGACATGCATGCCGTCGGGCTCTACCCCTCGCAGCTCTTCGAATCGGCCGGCGGCCTGCTTATCGTCCTCACCGTGCTGGTCATCGGCCGGCGGAAGCCGTTCAACGGATTTCTTTTTTACCTCGCCGGTCTCATGTATACGGTGATCCGCTTCCTGGTGGACTTCTCCCGGTTTTACGCTCCCGACGAACGCATCGGCGGGTTCAGCCACAATCAGGTCTTCTGCTTCATTTTCTTTGTCGTATTCGGCGGGCTCATCCTCCGCGGACTGCTGTTCAAGCCGCAAACGCCCGGGGTCGTGCCCGCTGCAGGGGGCGAAGAAGACGCCTCCACGCCCGGTGCGAGCCGATAATCACCGCAAAAACGCGCTATTTTTTCCTTGCTTTTCACGGTTTAACAACGTATAATATAAAGTAGGAGCGGTGTCGTCGCATACCGACGATGCCGCCGCCGGTGCCGGTCATGGCGTTGTAAATGCATCGCCCGTGTATTTATCACAAGGGGCGCTATGTCCGGCGGCATTGCAGCATGCGGGTTGTACCCATTGCCTTTTTTATGCCCGTGGGGTGGCCGCCGAAGGAGCGGGTCCTCACGCACACCATTATAAAAGCCTTGCATGAGGTGAATAAACAATAGCTTGCATTGACAGTACCTGAATTTGAGAATCTGGGGTTTTCAAATCCATCGCAGCATGCTCGTTCTATCGGTAGTTATCTTCGCTGCTGGAGGAGATCCCATGGCTCATAAGCGGTACACCATATACGACGCACCTGTCGTTCACAGCATCATGCTGTCCACCGGCCTTTCAGTAATCGAATACCTTCGCGATAATCCGACTGCCGACTCCGAAAAGATCAATGGGTTCGTTGAAAATAATTTTGACGATATCATCGGCAGCGCCATCCGGGATTTGAAGAGGGTCAACGACGGCCGCAATACGGGCGGTACGGGCTGAGGGAGCGGAACGGCGATCGGGGGGAGGGGAGTGTCGTGAACCGGCAAATAAACATCCTGCTTGGCGAAAGTATTCTCCTGCAAATAAAAACCGGTGAGCTCTACCGGTTGTTGTGGCGGCTTTTTCCCGACGATGCCGCCCTCTGGTCCCGCCTCTGCGCGCAGCAGGAGTGCCACGCGCTTAAGTTAACCGCTGCGAAAGGTTTCTTTTACGAACAGGACCTGCCGTCTTCCCGGTGGATCGATGCCGATGACGAGTTTATCCAGAAGGCCATCGGAAGGGTATTCGAAGCCTTGCAGGTATACCGGCGCCGGGAACCTGCAAAAAGGGAAGCCGTCTCCTTTGCCGTGGATATCGAGTCGAGCCTGAAGGAGATCTATTTTAACTTT
>CAZYYB010000148.1:3777-6169 GCA_964651515.1 uncultured Fibrobacteraceae bacterium | reverse complement strand
CGATCCGAAGGACGCCTTCATCTTCTTCAATTTCCGGTTCGATCGCACGCGCCAACTGACGAAGGCGTTTGTCGAGCCGGATTTCACGCAGTTTACCCGTCCCTTCCTCTTTTCCTGCTTCATCGCCATGACGCACTACTACGACAAGGGGCATTTCGACGAGGCCTACCCCGAAGCCGCAAACCGGAACAACCTGGGAGAGGTGCTGTCCGCAGCCGGGCTCCGGCAGCTTCGCTGCGCCGAGACCGAGAAGTATGCGCATGTCACCTTCTTCTTCAACAGCCTGCGCAACGACCCCTTTCCGGGCGAGGATCGCATCCTGGTCGACAGCCCGAAGGTGGCGACCTACGACCTGAAGCCCGAAATGAGCGCGTTCGAGGTGCGGGACAAGCTCGTCGAGGCCATAAAGAGCGGGAACTACGACGTCGTGATCTGCAACTTCGCCAACGGCGACATGGTCGGCCATACCGGCGTGTATGACGCGATTATCAAGGCGGTCGAAACCGTTGATACCTGCGTCCACGACGTGGTGGAGGCGGCCCTGGCGCAGGGCGGCGGCGCGATCCTCATGGCCGATCACGGCAACGCGGAGCAGACGAAACTCGAAGACGGTTCGCCCATGACCGCCCACACGACGAACCCGGTGCCGCTCACGATCATCGGCGCCGGAAGCGCACCGCTGCGCGAGGGCGGCATGCTCTGCGACGTGGCGCCGACGGTGCTCAAGCTGCTCGGCATTGCGCAGCCCGCCGACATGACGGGAACGTCGCTTCTGTAAATAAATCGGCCCCTCACTCCCGACGAGGCGAAGGCAATGGCTTCTTCCGCCGCCAAAGATCGAATAGACGACCTCCGCAGGACGATCCGCACGCTTGATGCGGCCTACTACGGCCGCGGCGAGTCGCTCCGTTCGGATGCGGAGTACGACGCGCTCTACCGCGAGCTGGTCGCGCTCGAAAAGGAGCACCCGGAATTCGATGCCGCCGACTCTCCCACGAAGCGGGTGGGGAGCGATCTGACAAAAGAGTTCGCGAAGGTGCGCCACGCCGTCCCCATGATGAGCATCGAGAACACCTATTCCGCCGAAGAGCTCCGGGAGTGGGTGGACCGCTGCAAAAAACTCCTGCCCGATGCGGCAATCTCCTTTGTCGGCGAGCTCAAGGTGGACGGGATCGCGAGCTCGCTCCTGTACGAAAACGGCCGGCTGGTGCGCGCCGTCACCCGCGGCGACGGCGTGGTCGGCGACGAGGTGACGCAGAATGTCCGCACCATTCGCGGCATTCCCCTGGTCGTCGATGATCGCTCGACCTTCGAGGTCAGGGGAGAGGTCTTCATGACCTTCACGAGTTTCCGCCGGCTCAACGACCAGCTCGTCGAGAACGGGCAGAAGCCGATGCAGAACCCGCGTAACACCACCGCCGGGACCCTCAAGCTCCTCGATGCCGCCGAAGTCTCGCGCCGCGCCCTGAGCTTTTGCGCCTACTACCTGCTTTCCGGAAACGAGAGCGGGTCGCAGGCCGACAATCTCGCGAAGCTCTCGACGCTCGGATTTCCCGTCGTGCTCCATTCGCCGGAGCTGCGCTCCGCCGGGGAGATCGCCGGGTTCTGCGACGAGTGGGATGAAAAGCGGACCGACCTCGATTTTCCGGTTGACGGCATCGTGTTCAAGGTGAACGACCTCGGTCAGCAGGCCGTGCTCGGGGCGACCGCCAAGGCTCCCCGCTGGGTCATCGCCTTCAAGTACCGGCCGCAGACGGCGGTAACGCAGATCGCAAGCATCGATGCGGGCGTCGGCCGGACCGGCGTGGTGACGCCGGTTGCAAACCTGGCGCCGGTCTTCCTCGCCGGAACGACCATCAGGCATGCGACGCTTCACAACTACGACGAGATCGAGCGGCTCGGCGTCCGCGTCGGCGATTATGTCGAGATCGAAAAGGGCGGGGAGATCATTCCCAAGGTGCTGCGGGTCATCGTCGAAAAACGCCCCCCGGAAAGCACCCCGTTCACCCCTCCGGCCCTCTGCCCGTCGTGCGGCGCGCTGCTCAGCCGGCTGACCGACGAAGTGGCGCTCCGCTGCGTAAACGGTTCGTGCGGTGCGCAGCTTTTCGCGTCGCTCACCCATTTCGTTTCCCGGACCTGCATGAATATCCAGGGAATGGGCGGCGCGCTCCTCGCCCAGCTCCAGAAGTCCGGACGGCTTCACGACGTCGCCGACCTTTACACGCTTTCCCGGGAGGAGCTTGCCGGCCTCGAACGGATGGGCGAGCGGAGTGCGCAGAACATCGTCGACGCGATTGCCGCATCGAAAGCCTCGCCGCTCGACCGGCTGATCCACGGACTCGGCATCCGCATGATCGGCGCCCAGGCGGCGAAACTGCTCGCGCGCCGGGTC
>CAZYYB010000148.1:0-3767 GCA_964651515.1 uncultured Fibrobacteraceae bacterium | reverse complement strand
GGCGATATCGCCGAGCTCTACGGCATGACCGAGGAGCAACTGTCGGCGATCGAGGGCATCGGCACCGCCATGGCGCAAAGCGTCCGGATCTATTTCGGGCGGGAGGAGAATCGCGCGATCATCGAACGGCTTCGCGGCTGCGGGGTGAACATGGAAGGGGCGGCTTTGTCGGCTGAAAAGGGATCGGCCGCCGCCCCGCTTTTCAATGGGAAAACATTCGTCCTCACCGGATCGCTCGATGCCTGGACGCGCGAAGAGGCGGCCGGAGAGATAGAACGCCGCGGCGGGAAGGTGACCGCCGGCGTGAGCCGCAAGACCGATTACGTCGTCGCCGGCGTCGATCCGGGCTCGAAAATCGATAAGGCGCAGTCGCTCGCGGTACCGATCATCGATGAAGCCGCCTTCAAAAAGATGCTCGGCGGGGCTACACCTTGATCATCCGTCGCACGAGGTCCTCGGCATCGATGATCCCCAGGACGACTTTCTCCGGGTTGAGTACGATTGCATAGCGGTGCCGCGTCGCGGTGAGATGGTTCACGATGTTGAAGTACTGCGCATCGGCGTCGATGCAGTGATGCTCGCCGCTCTTCATGACCAGCGATACCGGCGAAACCGGTTCCTTTTCCCACTGTCGCTTCACCGGTTCGAGGAGCCGGTCCCGGCTGGCGCCCATGTCGTAGAGCAGCCAGAGGCTGTCCGGGTCCACCATCCGCTGCGGATAGGTCGCGGTGAAAAGGTCGGCCAGGTCGACGATGCCGGCGAGATGGCCGACCTTGTCCACGACGGGCAGGATGGTCACCCCCGAACTCTCCATGCGGCGGACGGCCAGGAGAACGGAGTCGGTCGGTCGCACGCTGACCTCGCAGCTGATCAGCTCGCGCGCGCTGACGGTGTCGTCCACTTCGACCGCCTTCTGGTCGAGGTCGATGAGCAGATCGGCGGCGGACTTCGCATTTTCCAGGACATGCGTAAAGTTGGTGACCACGTAGGCGATGGTTTTAAGCACCTTGAGGTAAAGGTGCGCCTTCTGCTTCGAGGTGATGACCGCGAAGATGTATTTGACGGTCCGACGGCGGTCCTCGATGATGACGGAGAGCTCCTTTTCGAGCCGCATGAAAAGCACCAGGACATCCGGGACGCCGTCGATGTACCCGTGGGGAAGGAGCAGGCGATGGCCGAGGTAGGTGGTGCCGTGATGCTCCCGCCGCACGATCGCGTTCCGGATCTCCTCTTCGCTTATCCGGGAGATCGAGGAGAGCTTTTGGACGATGGTGTCGATGATTTCACCGTAGCTGTCGCACCGGTAATCGAGGAAGACGAGCCTTTTGTCGAGGATGCTGCTGAGTTTCATGCTGCACGCTCCTTGCCCCCGCGGGGACGCTCCGGCCGGTGGGAAAGTACCCTTCCGTAATAATAGAAAATGCCGGACGAGGGGTAACCTCATCCGGCATCTCCATGCGTACCGGTATGCGCCGTGCCTGCTACTTTTTCGCGGCGGGTTTTTCCTTTTTAGCCGGGGCGAGCTTCTCCGCCGATGCCAGCAGATCGGCTATCTTTCCCTGGGCGACGGTTGCCTTATCTTTTGCCAGAAGAAGGTTATCCGAGCCGATGGCATCCTCAGCCTCCTTCACCCCGGCCAGATCCTGGTCGAGTTCGGTTTTAAGGGAGTCGGCGATCTTCTTTTTCTTCACCGTCTTAAGGATTGCATCGATGGTGTCCGCCTGGGCGCGCGTCCGTTCGATCAGATCCCTCGCCTCTCCCTGGAGCTGGGTCTTGGCGGTTGCAACTTCCGCCTGTGCGCTCTCCGCCGCCTTCATTGCGCTCGCCAGCGTTTCGGAGATTTTATTATATTTTCGCATGAACGGTAATTTCCGGTTTTCCTCGGCGATCTGCCTCACCGCAAGATCATAGGAGATCTCCGCCGCTTTGAGCTGCGAAAGAGCGTACTGTTCGGCGCCGATGCTCCGCGCCGAGTCGAGGGCCTGTTTCGCATCATGCATCGCCTGCTCCGGAGCCTGGGCGCATCCGATAAGGCAGGCGGTGACCGCTGAACCGAGAACAATACCGAACATCCGTGACTTCATCATGACACTCCTTTGAAAAAGGTGGCGGTTGATTGTATTGAGAATGCTGCGAATCACCGACGTCGATGATAACACCCGGAGCGTTTCGTATGCTCCGGCGAGGAGGAATAAGATAAATGATGCGCGGCGAGACGTCAAAAAATCTTGACTCATCGGGAGGACCGTCCGCCGTTTCGACCCCTGACGGATTGTTTGTCGCGGTTCGGGCGACGGCCGCTGCGGAGGCGGAGCTGGTCGCCCTTGCCCGACTCTGCGAAAAGCGGCCCTGGTCGGAAAAAAATATCGCTGCCGGACTCACGGCGGGGGCCGCTTTCAATTTTTTGCTGCGCCGTACCGCCGATGGATCGCTCTGCTCGTTTGTCCTCGCGCGACTCACGATCGACGAACTGGAAATCGATAAGGTCGGCACGCACCCGGATTTCCGCCGCCGGGGCTGTGCGCGTTTCCTGCTCGGCCATGTTGTGCAGGAGGCCGGGAGGCGCGGCGGGAAAGGGGCGTTTCTTGAGGTCGGCGCCGGGAATACGGCGGCGCTGGCATGCTATCAATCGCTCGGATTTCGGGTCGATTCGGTGCGGAAGCGGTACTATGAATCAGGGGAAGATGCGGTAGTGATGAGCCTGGTGCTCTAGGGGGGGGAACCACGCGTCTACCACCAAGTGCTGGTGGGGGAACCACCTCGCGGTGGTTCCCCCTGGCCCCCGGCCGCGCGAAACGCGCGTCCCGGGGTCCACCCCTTCCAGCGGAAGTGGTCGGCGATGCCTGCCTCGCTACGCTCAGCAGGCGCTCTCCCACTCCCGCAACGCTCTCTTTTATGGTAGAAAAAACACATAATACAATATGTTGGCGTTGCGGAAGTGCCGAGGCCCCGCTCCTAGGCGGGAATAGCCCGGCACTTCCGCAGGAAAGGGTGCGTCGGAGACGCGTTTCGCGGCTCCGACCAGGGGAAACCCGCGAAGCGAGGTTTCCCCACCAGAGCTTCTAATGAAAGGATCGGACTATTTATGAAATACATCGGCCCGCACGTATCAATCGCCGGGGGCGTCCAGAACGCCCCCTTGAACGCACAAAAGCTCGGTGCCACCGGGTTCGGCCTTTTTACCAAGAACCAGCGGCAATGGAACGCCGCTCCTTACTCCGATGACGGCGTCGCCGCGTTCAAGCAAAACATGAAAGAGTGCGGCTATTCGCCCCGGCAGGCGCTGGCGCACGACGGCTATCTCATCAACCTCGGGAACCCCGAGAAGGCTGCCCGCGATAAATCGTATGCCGCCCTCGTCGATGAAATGCACCGGTGCAGCCGGATCGGCCTGTCGCTGCTCAATATTCATCCCGGCAGTCACCTGAGGCTCATCAGCGAAGAGGAGTGCATGCGGCATATCGCCGGGGCGGTGAACCGCGCCCATGCGGAAACCGAAGGGGTATCGGTCGTCTTTGAAAACACCGCGGGCCAGGGTTCGAACGTGGGCTACTCCTTCGAGCAGATCGGCTTCATGATAAGCCTCGTCGCGGATAAATCGCGCGTTGGATTCTGCCTCGACACCTGCCACGCCTTTGCCGCAGGGTATGACCTGCGGACGAGGAAGAGCTACGACGCGGTCATGCAATCGCTCGATACCATCGTGGGATTCGACTATCTGCGGGGCGTGCACCTGAACGACGCCCTGGCCACCCTCGGCAGTCATC
>CAZYYB010000147.1:0-6185 GCA_964651515.1 uncultured Fibrobacteraceae bacterium | reverse complement strand
GCGATCGACGATGAGTTCTCAAGCGCCGAACGGACGACCTTGGTGGGGTCCATGACGCCGGCGAGCATGAGGTCTTCAAACGAGTCGGAATAGGCATTGTACCCGAACGCGCCCTTATTCTTCTTGACTTCATTGCAGACCACGGACGCTTCCTGACCGGCATTTGAGGAGATCATGCGCAACGGCTCCTCGATGGCGCGCCGGATGATATCGACCCCGATGCCCTCATCGCCTTCGAGCTTCAGGCTGTCGAGTGCGATCGCCGCTCGGATCAGCGCAACGCCGCCGCCGGGAACGATACCTTCCTCGACTGCGGCGCGGGTGGCGTGGAGCGCATCCTCGACGCGAGCCTTCTTCTCCTTCATTTCGGTCTCGGTGGCGGCACCGATCTTGAGCACCGCGACGCCGCCGGCGAGCTTCGCCAGGCGTTCCTGGAGCTTTTCACGGTCGTAGTCCGAGGTGGTCTCGTCGATCTGCTTGCGGATCTGGTTGACGCGACCCTTGATGTCGGCCGACTTGCCCGCACCTTCGATGATCGTGGTATTCTCCTTGTCGATGACGACGCGCTTGGCCTTCCCGAGCGAATCCACCGTGGTGTTTTCGAGCTTGAAACCGGCCTCTTCGGAGATGAGAATTCCACCGGTGAGCACCGCGACATCTTCGAGCATCGCCTTGCGGCGGTCGCCGAATCCCGGCGCCTTGACCGCGGCAATTTTCAGCGTGCCGCGCAGTTTGTTGACAACAAGCGTCGCGAGCGCTTCGCCTTCGACCTCTTCGGCGATGATGAGCAGGCTCTTGCCCATCTGGACTACTTTTTCGAGAAGCGGAAGGAGGTCCTTCATGGCGCTGATCTTTTTGTCGTGGATGAGGATCAGCGGCTCGTCGAGGACGCTTTCCATGGTGTCCGGACTGGTAACGAAGTACGGGGAGAGATACCCGCGGTCGAACTGCATGCCTTCGACGACGTCGAGCGTGGTTTCGGTGCTCTTGGCTTCCTCGACCGTTATGACCCCGTCCTTGCCGACTTTCTCCATGGCATCGGCCAGGAGGTCGCCGATGGTGGGGTCGTTATTCGCCGAAATTGCGCCGACCTGGGCGATCTCCTTGCGCCCGGAGACCGGCCGCGAATCTTTCCTGAGCTGACCGATGACGGCTTTTACCGCCTGGTCGATACCCCGCTTGAGGGCCATGGGATCGGAGCCTGCGGTGACGTTTTTGATGCCTAGGTGCGCGATCATCTGCGCCAGCACCGTCGCTGTCGTGGTGCCGTCGCCCGCGACGTCGGATGTTTTGGACGCCACTTCCTTGACCATCTTGGCACCCATGTTTTCGAACTTGTCTTCGAGCTCGATCTCCTTGGCGACCGAGACGCCGTCCTTGGTCACGGTCGGCGATCCCCAGCTCTTTTCAAACACCACATTTCTCCCGCGCGGGCCGAGGGTAACCTTTACTGCATTAGCAAGGATATCGATACCCTTGAGCAGTTTCTCCCTGGCCGAAATGTCGAATGCAAGCATTTTTGCTGCCATATGTTAAAATCTCCTTTCACTGCCATTGAACATTGATTTTATAAAAACAATGGAGGTACTCTGCAACCGGACTATGATCAGATAACCGCCAGAACGTCGCTCTCGCGGACGATGAGATATTCCTGACCCTCGATCGTAATTTCCGTCCCGGAGTATTTACCGTACAGGACCTTGTCGCCCTTCTTGAGGGTCATTTCGATTTTCTGGCCCTTGTCGCTGGTCTTGCCCGGGCCAACGGCTATGACTTCGCCCTTCTGAGGTTTTTCCTTGGCGTTGTCGGGGATAATGATTCCCCCCGCGGTCTTCTGCTCGGCTTCCATCGGCTTCAGAAGAATGCGGTCTTCCATCGGCTTAACATTCATAAAGACCTCCTGTTTTTGGTTAAAAAAAGGTTGAAAGTCGAAAAAATCGATATAAAACACCTGACTGGGTAGGATGAGCAATACGCATGCCGGGCATTATTTTTAAGGAATAGCGCTTTTTCGGACATGTTAGGCCCTAATCGGTGTTTTAAAATGAACAACGTTTAATTATGGAACGTTTCTTCGGGTGACTCTTTTACAGCGATATATTGTAATAGACTACCGTAAATATTTTTGTTTTTGCCTCCCCCTCTTACGATAACTATATTTATAATTCGCCGGGCTTCGGGGCAGGGGAGAGGCGTACGGGTACCGCCGTCCGGAGGGTTCCGGCTCATAACTACCGAAATAAACAGTGGAATTCAACAACTATTCCAGGGGAGAGGTGCTATGACATTGATGAAAAGAGAGCTTTTGGCACTGTCGATAGGCATTCTGGCGTGCGGTTCCGTTTCCTTCGTCCTTGCGGATGACAGTCAAAATTGGAAAATCGAAGCGGACAACACCGGCATTATCACCAGGATGACCTATCCCGATCCTAAAACGCCGCTCGGCATCGAAAAGGATCTTACCATCAATATTTCCCCTTCGGGAAAGGCGTTGAGCGGCAAGGTCGATTTTCTCAAGAGTTACTATTATGGCGTCGTTCAGCGCGACATGACGGCAGGCGAGGTGTCGACCTACTTTTCGATGTTCTCCGGGCCGAAGGCGGAATGGGACTACTACCAGGCGCAGAATAAGCTCGTCACCGTAACCCCCGAGGGCAAGATCCCGGCGGAATGGCTCGGCAAACAGGCAAGAGTCATTACCAATACCGGCAAGCATATTATCGGGAAACTCGAAGCCTCGGGCACCGAGGGCGAGTGGCAGGTGGAAGTGGATGGAGCGTGCTGCGGCGCCATACATTTCACCATGGCGGGAGTGAAGCAGGTCCAGGAGCTTAAAGGTACCCGGTAGGGGGGCTTCGGCCGACAGAGTTACGCATTGAAGGGCGGTCTTCGGATTGCCCTTTTTTTATGTTTGCCCACGCATCCGAAGGCGGCATCGGCCGCCGGCTGCGTGGGCAGGAGCACTTCCGCTCCGGCCCGGAATGGATATTGCGGGCTTCCCTTTTATGCCTCGGCGCGTCGGGAACGCCCCGGCAGGAGGTGGCGGCAGGCGCGATCAAATCCTACTATGCCGCCACGAGGACGGGTTAACGCTTCTCAACAGGGAGGAAAGATGAAACGGTACCTGGTTATTTCCATGTTGGCATGCTGGGGCATCGTCGGAACGTGCCGGGCGGGAGATTCAACCGAGGCGGGGGTTCCGACCAGTGCGCTCTCCACCTACAGCGGAGGGTTCGGGGTGGGGGCGTTCAAGGCGATCGATAACCAGTTGCAGATCGAGAATAAGCAGTTTCTTAAGCTTGCCTTCGAGAATACAATCTATTTTCGCAAATACGTCGGGGCATTCCTGGATGCGGACGCTTTCCTTCCGGGTACGAACTTCGACGCCAATGTCGGATTCGATTTCATAGCCTCGTCGAGCGATTTCCGCCCGTTTGCCGGGGTCGGGGTCGGTATCGGGTATTTCGGCAAGAGCGGGACGTCGTTCAACAATAATTTCGGCCCTTCGGCGACCGCTCATGTCGGTGTCGCCGTGGATCTCTCCCGGAGTGTGGAGATGCGCCTGCGGATCCCCTACCAGTTCGTCGGCAATAAAGCCTCGGATAAGGTCGCCGGCCTGGAGGTCGGGTTTCTTTTCTCTGACAAGTTTAAAAACACCAGGAAGCTCGACTACGACAAGAAATAACCGGGCGGACCACTACTGGCGGGGCGATCGGTCAAAATAGTTATATTTTGATCGATCCTTAAAGGGGGTGCATACGTCCGGGGGGCGTGCCCCGGAGCTGCACCGGTGCGGTATCAACTTAACGGGAGGTATACATGATCAAAGGCCTGGCAAGGTGCTGGTGGATAGCGGTGCCGCTCATAATGGTCGGATGCGCAACCAAGGTTACCCGGGTCCAGAGCGACTCGACGATGGATCTGTCCGGCAGGTGGAATGACGCCGACTCCCGTCTGGTATCCGAGGCGATGATCAAGGATTGCCTGTCGCAGGGATGGCTTCACAAGTGGGATACCCTGAACAAACAGCCGACCGTGGTCGTCGGCAGGATCGCCAATAAGAGTCACGAGCATATCAGCACCGAGACCTTTGCCGAAGATGTCGAGCGCGCATTGCTGAACTCCGGCAAGGTCGGTTTCGTCGCGGGAAAGGCCGAGCGCGATCAGCTGCGCGACGAGAAGGCCGACCAGCAGGACAATGCCTCGGCGCAGTCGGTGAACTCTCTCCATGAGGAAACCGGTGCCGACCTCATGATGACCGGGGACGTCAACTCCATCGTCGATCAGGAAGGGAGCAAGGCGGTTATTTACTACCAGGTATCCATGAAACTCATCGAGATCGAAAGCAACCGGACCGTCTGGATCGGCGAGAAGAAGATTAAGAAGTACGTCGAGCGGTCGGAAGCCAAATTTTAAGGGACGCTTTCCTTAAAGCCCTCTCATCCAGTGGAAAGAACGATACCCTCGCTCATGCTCTCCATGCCGCGCCGTTTTAAGCCGCTCCGGTGGGCGCTTTACTGTCTGTCCGCCGCCCTCTGCGTCTGTTCCTGCACCGGCGGGGCGGCGCTCCGTTTCGATCACCTGCGCGGCTATACGGAGCGGGATGACTATTATGCCGCAATCTCCTCGATCGAACGGCACGAAAGCTCGTGGTACGGAAGCACCAACCGGTTCCTTTACGATATGGATATCGGCGCCCTGTACCACTATGCCGGGCGGTACGATTCGAGTTCCCGCTATCTCCAGCAGGCGGCCGCGACCTGCGACGATCTCTATACCCGATCCATCAGCAACGAGGCCGCATCGCTCCTGGTTAACGATAATGTCCGTCCCTACCGCAGCCGACCCTACGAGCTCGTGCTGCTCCACTGGCTGAATGCGCTTGACTACCTGGCCGCCGGGAATACCGACGATGCGCTCGTCGAAAGCCGGGCGGTGCAGCTGCTCTTTAACGAATGGGAGCGGAACAATCCGCACGACCGGAAGTATGCGGACGATGCGGCGTTCCACTACCTTTCGTCTATCGCCTACGACGCAGCGGGCAACGACGACGACGCGATGATTTCGCTTTACAAGGCCGTGGCGGCTTTCGAACAGGGGCCCGTTGCGTTGCCGCCCTCCATCGGGAACTACGCCTATTACATGCTGCGGCTCAACAATCGCGACCAGGATACCGGGCTGCTGCACCTCTCGGCCGACGTTCCCCGGGAGCGGGTGCCCGGCATAGGGAACGACCGGACGGAGATCATCCTCATCGGATATGCGGGCAGGGGGCCGGCCCTGGTCGAGGACAAATGGTGGGGCACCTATATCCGGGGCGGGCTCCTGGCCGTGGATCATTACGACGACCGGGGCTCGATCGAATCGTTTTCCATGCCCGCTCCCTTTCTGCCGGAGCAGGAGTACGAAAAGGCCGCCGAAGGCCGGAAAAACGATATCGGCACCACGTTCCATGTGAGCTTCTCGCTGCCGAAGATGCGGACCTTCCGGTCCTGGACCAGCTATTTTACGGCCAGGGTCGCTCCGGGTTCGCCTCAGGTAACGAGCGTCGTGATCAACGATCTCGATGGACAACTGGCGAAAAATCTCGAAGACACCCGTACGGCGACCATGACGCGGACCGTGGTCCGGACCGTCCTGCGTACCATCGCCGCCCAGACCGCAAAATCCAAAATGGAGACATCGAGCCCGCTCGCCAACCTGCTCCTCAACGTCGGGACCGATGCCCTGGCCGACCAGCTGGAACATGCCGACGTCAGGAGCTGCTTCCTGGTCCCCAAGACCGTCCAGATCGCGCGGATCCCGGTAACGCCGGGCACCTATACCGTCCAGGCCGAGGCGCGCAATGCGGAGGGGGGCGTCATCGGAACGAAGACGTTTGACAATGTCGAGGTACGGCAGGGGCAGAAGAAGTTCCTTCTGTACTGCTCGTTCAAGTAGTGACGGGTGCGACACGACGATCGTCGCACCGGTTCGCGAGGCCCTTCGCACGCTTTGCCGATCGGTTGATTTACCTGCAATGCTTCAGGAACCGGCGGCGACAAGCTACCCATCAAATTGATTATTCACGTAATTTTTTGAGATGAATAGGTACGAAGACCGCTGCTTGGATATTTTCGCTCATGCCGAGCGTTGATCCGTGTTGCGTGCGTTTAATCCATGACCCTTGAAAACAAGACCGGGTA
>CAZYYB010000146.1:0-6338 GCA_964651515.1 uncultured Fibrobacteraceae bacterium | reverse complement strand
CGCCGAAGCGCTCGAAATACATCTTGCCGTCGTCGCCGATGACATCGTGCTCGCCCGGCACGAAATGCACGTCGAGCTTGGCGCCCTTGATGATCTGGTCGGCGGTGTCGAACTGCTCGGGTTTCGACAGATGCGTGACGTCGCCGGTATGACTGGTCAGCGCGGCATCGGAGGCAAGCCCCGCAATCGCCTTGCCGGTGGTACCCTTGAATTTGGCGATAAAATGGCCGATCAGCGGGCCGATATCCTCCTTTCGCTCGCGCAACGACGGCAGATGGACCGGGAATACCTTGAGCCGGTAGTAAAGGTCCTCGCGAAAAATCCCGGACCGGACGAGCTCCCGGAGATTGCGGTTGGTCGCCGCAATGATCCGGATATCCGCTTTGCGCGTCTGATTTTCACCAACGCGTTCGAACTCACGCTCCTGCAGGAAACGGAGGAATTTTACCTGGATGTACGGGCTGAGGTCGCCGATCTCGTCGAGGAAAAGCGTTCCGCCGTCGGCGAGCTCGAATCGGCCGACCTTGTCTTTGATCGCTCCGGTAAAAGCCCCCCTGGCGTGTCCGAAAAGTTCGCTTTCGAGAAGCGGCTCCGGCAGGGCGGAGCAGTTGACCTTAACGAGCGGACCGTTTCTCCGGCCGCTCCGTTCATGGATCGTACGCGCCGCGAGCTCTTTGCCCGTTCCCGACTCGCCGGTGAGGAGAACATTGGCATTTGAGGCGGCAGCCATCTCGATAAGCTCGAATACCTGCCGCATGGCCGGGCTTTTTCCGATGAGCAGATGATACCTTCCGCCTTCGCGGCTTGCATCCTCTTCCAGTGCGGCTGTTTTCCTTTTGGCAAGAAGCAGCTCCGATATGTCGGTCATGGTCTCCACGCCGCCCATAATTGCGCCGTCGGTGCCGACCATGGCGCGGCCGTTTTTCAGGACGGGCAGCAGGGTGCCGTCGGCCCGCTTCAGCCGACATTCAAGATTGGAAAGCGTGCCCTTTTTCAGCAATCCGCATTCGCTCATGGCATCGCAGGCGCATACCATGATGTCGCGGCACCGTTTCCCGACGATCGACGATGCGGGCATTCCGCTCATCCGTTCCAGCCCGGCGTTGCAAAACCGTATCACACCCGATGCGTCGATGATGAAAAGGCCCTCCGCCATACTCTGAAGCACGGTTTCGAAGCACTCCTTCGAAAGCCGGTTATCGGCATCAAAACATGCCATTATTCCGCCTCCTCACGTTGCAGCGTGTTGCACGCAACGCCACACTTGGTGCATGCAACAATAAAATACATCGTGCAGCTTCGATTGATCCTACGCCTTAATTCACTTATATTAAATAAAATATGACTATTTATCCGACCATCTCCCGCCCTCTCCCGACATGGCACGATCGTTGCACAATAGTAAAAACGTGAGAAAAAAACAATTAACCTGGAGAAGCGTATGGTGCAGTCTACCGGCAGTTCCAAATTTAAAGCCGACGTGCTCGACGCAACAGTACCGGTCCTCGTGGATTTCTGGGCACCCTGGTGCGGTCCCTGCCGGGTGGCCGGGCCGATTCTCGACCGGGTAAGCGAAAAAGCGGGTGAAAAGGCAAAGGTATATAAGGTGAACATCGACGAGGAGCAGGCCACGGCGGCCCGGTTCGGCATCACGGCGATTCCGACCGTCATGGTTTTCCGGGAGGGCAAGGTTGACAAAACAATGGTCGGCGTGCAGCAGGAGCAGGCCTATCTGCGGGCGCTCGGCCTCTAGCTCGGCGGGCCGGCCGGTTACCGCACCGCTCCATAACGAGTCGGCTTCCCCATTGAATAACGGAGGTATATGAAACGGATTATCGTTGTGGGTGGAGGGGCGGGAGGCGCATCCTTCGCCGCACGCATGAGAAGGCTCGATGAATCGGCGACGATCACGATGTTCGAGAAGGGAGATTTCATCTCTTATGCCAATTGCGGCCTCCCCTACTATATCGGCGATACCATCAGGGAGCGCTCGAATCTCCTTATCCAGACGCCTCGCGGCTTCAAACAGCGCTTCGATGTCGATGTCCATGTCCGCTCCGCAGTGACCGGCATCGATACCGGCCGGAAAACGATCACCGTTTTTTCGGAAGGGAATTCCGGTGAAGTGCCTTATGACTACCTCCTGCTTGCGCCGGGATCCATGCCCCTGCGTCCGAAGATCAGGGGGATCGAATCACCTCTTGTCCACACGCTGCGCACCATCCCGGATACCGACCGGATCCGATCGCTCGTGGACAAGGGGTCGGTGAAGAGCGCAGTGGTGATCGGCGGCGGCTTCATCGGGCTTGAAATGGCCGAAAACCTCAGGCAACGCGGCATCGAGGTCACTCTCGTCGAGATGCTCGACCAGGTCTTCGCTCCCGCCGACCGGGAGATGGCGGAGAACCTCCACCGCCACCTGGCCATGAACGGGGTCCGGCTCCTCCTGAAAAACGGCGCTGCCGAAATCGTCGATGACGTTACCGGCAACGCGGCGGTCATCGTGAGCGACGGCACGGCGGTCCGCGCGCAGCTTATCCTTCTCGCCATCGGCGTCAGGCCGGATACCGCTTTTCTCCAGGGGTCGGGCATTGCCCTCGCCGCCAGCGGCGCCGTGATCGTCGATGAACATCTGAAAACCTCGTTCGATGGCATTTACGCCGTGGGCGACGGCACCGAGGGAGAGGAACTCGTTTCCGGAAGGAAAATGCCGTTCCCTCTTGCCGGGCCGGCCAATCGCCAGGGCCGCATCGCAGCCGACAACATTGCCGGCCTTCCCTCGACCTATAAAAAGACGCAGGGGACGGCTATCTGCAAGGTGTTCGACCTCACCGCGGCGGTAACCGGATTAAATGAAAGAAATGCCCGGCAATGGGGAATACCCTATGTAAAATCATATACCCATTCGTCCAGCCACGCCTCGTACTATCCCGGCGCCTATCCGCTCTCGATCAAGCTCCTCTTTGCCCCCGACTCCGGCCGCCTGCTCGGTGCGCAGGTGATCGGCAAGGACGGCATCGACAAGCGCATCGATGTTCTGGCAACCGCGGTGCGGCACGGCCTGACGGTGGCAGAGCTCTCGGAACTCGAACTCGCCTACGCTCCCCCCTTCGGCAGCGCCAAGGATCCGGTCAACATGGCAGGATTCGTCGCGCAGAATATCATCGACAAAAGAATGCCGGTGTTTTATGCGGAAGACGTCGCCGGGGTCGATCCCTCCACGCAGGTGCTGCTCGATGTTCGAACGGATGCCGAGCATGAGCAGGGCAGTATTCCCGGCTCGAGCCTGCTTCCGCTGGACTCCCTGCGCGAACGGCTGCACGAACTCGACAAAAACAAGGAGATCCTCGTCTACTGCCAGGTCGGCCTGCGCGGGTACCTCGCGACGAGGATTCTGCTCGCGAACGGATTCCGGGCGAAGAACCTGTCGGGCGGTTATAAAACATGGTCCGCAGCAACTACCGCCGATTACGATGCAACCTATGTAAAACCCGTTGCGGAACCGACCTGCTCAACGCCGTCGGGCGGCACCCGCCCCTCCTCGACGATAACGGTCGATGCCCGCGGGTTGCAGTGTCCCGGCCCGATCTCCCGGCTTAAGGCCGCTATCGATGCTGCCCGGGAGGGCGACACCATAGAAATAGCCGCGACCGATCAGGGATTTGCCGCCGATATTCCCGCCTGGTGTACACGAACCCGTAATACGCTCGTGACGCTCGGCCATGAGCACGGCACCTTCACCGCGGTGGTAAAAAAAGGCGCGCCCGACAACCAGTGTACGGTGCCGCCCGACAGCCGCGACAGGAAAACCATGGTCATATTCTCGAACGACTTCGACAAGATGATGGCAGCCTTTATCATTGCCAACGGCGCGGCATCGATGGGCGCCGAGGTAACGCTTTTCTTTACCTTCTGGGGTCTCAACCTGCTCAGGAAAGACCGGCACGTCAGGGTGCGGAAATCCCTTGTCGAGCGGATGTTCGGCCTCATGATGCCGCGCGGGTCAGGCCATACGAAACTTTCGAAAATGCACATGGGCGGCATGGGGACCGCCATGATGCGCATCGTCATGCGGAGCAAGAATGTCGATTCCCTCGAAGCGCTGATGGAGCAGGCGCGGGCGGGAGGCGTCCGGTTCGTCGCCTGCGCCATGTCCATGGACGTCATGGGGATCAAGAAGGAAGAGCTTATCGACGGTATCGAGTTCGGCGGCGTCGCGGCCTACCTTCAGAAAGCCGATGAGGCGGGATTCAACCTGTTCATTTGAACGCTGCATAGAAAAGTAAAGAGCGTAACCTTTTTCAAGGAGTCATTTTGATTATCACCATTGGGGTCCTGCTTATCATCACAGCGGTCGTGCTGCTCAATCGCAGCAGCGCCCGGGGCATTGTGCAGGTCGGCGGAGAGTCCGCCCGAACCATGAGTACGGCTTCAGGCGTTACCGTTCTGGATGTGCGGACGCCGGAGGAATTCCGTGAAGGCCACCTCAAGGGAGCGGTCCTCATTCCTCTTGCAGAACTTTCCAACCGGCTGGGGGAACTCGAATCGCGCAGGGAGCAGCCCTTTCTCGTCTACTGCCGCGCGGGCGGACGAAGCGCGGCGGCTTGCCGGGTGCTCCGCAAGAGCGGCTTTTCCCGCATAGCGAATTTGCAGGGCGGAATCGATGCCTGGCAGGGGAAAGGGTATCCAATTGCCGCATAATCCGGCTTCAGGCCGCACGCATAAATTGACGGGGCCGCTTTTCATTTTCCTTGCGGCGATCTGCCTGTGGCCGCGCATCGATACGGCCATGGGGCTTGCCGCGGGGATTATCTTCAGCCTGGCGTTTTCCAATCCGTTTCCGCAATCGGCCGGTCGATGGAGCAAAAAACTGCTCCAGGTTTCGGTGATCGGGCTCGGTTTCGGCATCGGAATAAGCAGGGTGATCGGTGAGGGCAAACATTCGATCGTTTACACAATGATCGGCATCGCGCTGACGATGCTCCTGGGCGCAGCACTCGGCAGGGTGTTGAAAGTTCCGGCAAATACCTCCCGCCTGATCAGCTTCGGAACGGCCATTTGCGGCGGCAGCGCCATTGCCGCCATGGCGCCGGTGATCAAGGCAAAGGAGGATGAAATCGCCGTTTCGCTCGCAACCGTATTCACCCTCAATTCCATCGCGCTGGTTCTGTTCCCCTTTGTGGGACATCTCTGCCACCTGCGCCAGGAGTCCTTCGGCGTATGGGCCGCACTCGCGATACACGATACCAGCAGCGTCGTCGGGGCGGCAAGCTCCTTCGGCACCGCAGCGCTTGCCGTCGCGACGACGGTAAAACTGACCCGTGCGTTGTGGATCATGCCCGTCGCCCTGGGGTTCGCCTTTTTCCGAAAGAGCAATGAAAGGGTGGCCTTTCCCGTTTTTATCCTCGGTTTTATTGCGGCGGCGATTGTCCGCTCGCTGCTTCCCCATTACCGTGCTCTCTGGAACGCGCTCGCCTTCGGCTCCCGGAGGCTCCTCGTGGTCACGCTCTTCCTGATCGGTACCGGGCTGACACGGGAAGTCCTGAAGAAGGTCGGATTCCGGCCGATGCTGCAGGGTGTTGGCTTGTGGATTATTGTCAGTGCGGGAACGCTGGCAATTATCGTCAAAGGCGTCATTCATTGACGTATAGCGTGCATACGCCGGTCGGCTTCACCCCCGCACCGGGTTTCACAGCACAAACCGGTAAGTAAAGAGAAACTGGGCGGGAAGCATGACGCCGTCCTTTTCCGGAGCCTGAAATCGCGAAGCTTTCACCGCTTTAACGGCATTACGCGCAAATTCCTCTCCCTCCGAACTGACGACGACCACGTTCTGTACCTGCCCTCCGGCATCGATGGTGACCTGCAATTTCACCGTTGCGGTAATGCCCTGCTCCTCCGCCCAGGAGGGGTATTCGGGCAGCACCTGGTGCAGAATAGCCGGCTGCTTGTCAAGCATGATCGGGCCGGACGGCAGGGGGGGCGGTGCCTTCTGCACAATGGCATCGGCGGGTTTCATGAGCGTATTGCCGGTGGCCACGGCCATGTCACCGGCCTTATTCGTGGCATCCTCGGCAATGCCGAACACCGGGGGCGGGGGCGGCGCATTGCTGGGCGGGGGCGGTTTTTGATCCGGATCCGGAAGAACGGGCTTCGGTTGCAGCCTGATCGGCTGGATAACCGGCGGGAGCGGCGGTGGAGCAACCTGGACAATCTGCACTTCGTCCTCGTCAATTTTCACGGTGCGCAGCACACGGGTTCCCCATTGCATGACCACCGTGAGAGGTAAGCCCCCTGCCAATGGTGTCTTTCGCAGCTTCTTCGCGTGAACGATATTA
>CAZYYB010000145.1:0-6349 GCA_964651515.1 uncultured Fibrobacteraceae bacterium | reverse complement strand
CCGATATCGTTTATTCCTGCCCGAAGATGTTTCTGCATTCGAAAATCTCCTGCATTTCCCGGCGAAGGAGCGAATTGGTCAGTGTCAGCTCTTTCTTTGAGAGTTTCGATTTTTCGGAACCGAACAGGTAGTTCTCCAGCTTGAGATCCTTGAGCATCATTTTCGTATGGAAGATATTATCCGAAACGATGTTGATATCGTAGGCGGTATAGCGTTCGAGGATCTCATCGGAGAGGTAATCCTGAATCGAGGTGATATCGTGGTCGATGTAGATCTTGCGTCCGTTGATATCACGCGTAAATCCCCGCACCCGGTAATCCATGAGCACGATGTCGGAATCGAAGCTGTCGATCAGGAAATCGAGGGCGCGCAGCGGAGAGATCATGCCGCAGGTGCCCACATCGATATCCACCCGGAAGGTCGAGATGCCGGTTTTCGTATTGTTTTCCGGGTAGGTGTGGGCGGTGATGTGGCTCTTATCGAGATGGGCGACAAAATCGATCCCGGCTTCATCGAGCGCCTGATGCCCCTCGTTGATGAGCACCGTGACGCTCGCGCCCCGTGGATCGTAATCCTGCGTCGAAATGTTGACGATCTTCGCCTGAATGATGTTGGTCACCTCTTCGAGGATGCTGCGGAGCTTCTCGGAGTTGTAGACATCGTCGACATACTCGATATAATCCATCTGGGAAGCCTTTGATCGGGCATAGCAAATATCGTAGATATTGAAGCTGAGGGACTTCGTGAGGTTATTGAACCCCTGCAGCTTGATCTTGCGGCCACGACATCGATTGATCATACCTGAAGCGACTCCTCCTTTGGAGAAAACGGAATGGAATACCCTCCCCCGCACCGCGGGCGCAATAAAAATAGAACACCGCAGGGAAGCCGACGCCTTTTTTCAGGGCGCTTTAAGCGTTTCCACCGGTGCCGGAGGTTACAGTTCATTGATATAGAAGGGTTTGTAGCCGTGGTAGGCGTGATTGCGGTAATTCATCACGATGATTTCGGTTTTTTTTCCCCGGTCGATGTTGATGATCATTCGATCGGCAATGAGCCGGGAGATATGAATACCGCGACCGGAAGTATCGAGCAGGCCGTCGCCCGAGAGCTGACGATGGATCTTCGAGAGGGCGATCTCCTTGGTCAGGCGACCCTTCATGTCGGTAATGGAAACTCCGCATTTTTCATGGTCGAAGCCGCACTCCACCCACACATACTCTTCGGGGGAGAGAGTGATGTTGTTATAGGCGGAATACTTGTCCTTGCCGTCGCCGCCCGAGGGAGCGTGGTAGATCGCGTTGGTGATCATCTCATCGACGACCAGCTTCAAGTCCCCCGCGGAGTTGAACCGCTCCTGCATCAGGGTCGCAATCTCGTCGCGGACCCTGCATCCTTCCTCCGAGGAGGTGATCCGGTAGTCCGCAATAACGGCCCCGTCGCTTAAAAGGTAGCGGCTGAGGCCGAATATCTCCCCGGTAACAAGACCCTTCACCACGGCGCCGACTTCGGAAAAATTAAACGGCACGGTCTTGGCAATGATGTTCGCGATGCCGTCCCGCATGGCAAGCTGGAGGAACTGGTCGATGTCGTTGGCGGTCATGAGTACGGTTTTGATGGTCGGATAAAGCTTCCGGATGGCCCGGAGCAGTTCCACACCGTCCATGCCGGGCATGCAGATATCGGAAATTACCAGGTCGAAGCTGCGCAGGGAGAGCAGCTTCAGTGCCTCCGCTCCGCATTCGGCGGCGGCGACATCGTAATAGTCTCCCAGGAAATCCGAAACCATGAGCCGGAAGGAGACCTCATCGTCGACGATCAATATGGATGGCATAGGTTTTTGGAAGCGCAACGGAGAGACGGGAGGAACCGGTTTTTCCGGCACGATGCATCGGATCGCAAAATTCCTGCGGAGAGGCCCCCGTCTTCACCCTCCTCTATTATCGCATTCGATCGCCGGATTTGCAATAGCCAAATCGGGCACGACTATCCCCCGGCAAGTTTCATGATGCACGCCGCGGCACGCTTCGCGCCGTCGGAGCGCACCCGGGGAGGTCGCGCACGGGCAACGGTCCCGGCAAGCGCATCCGTCCACTCACACCTGGTAAACTCATCGCGGGTCAGGCGGGTGCCTCCCCCCCATTGCCCGACCGCGGATTCAAGCGCCCTGAATTCCGTAAAATCCTCCCGTGGCAGGTAGATCATGGGCGTGCCGTGCAGCATCGCTTCGACCACGGCGCCGTATCCCAGCTTGCCCACCATGCAGTCGACCGACGCCGCCAGGTCCTCGTAGGGAAAATCGGCCTTTTCGATGCCGCGGTAGTTTGCCGGAGAAACGGCAAGGGGAGAAACGCCGAGGAATTCCCAGTCGGTAAATCGTCCGATCCCGCCCAGGTCGAGCCCCTCGATCCCGAGTTGTCCCACATAAAGCAGGGCGAGGTGCTTATCGCCGTCCAGTCCGTAGTGCCGCACGATCTCCGCCCGCCGATTGCGCCCCTGCCTGCCGACCGGGCCTATCGAAATGCGCCTCGGGAAGTAGGGCATCGGCAGCGCCGGGTCGAGCGACAGGAGCAGGCTTGCAGAGGCGTACTGGGTTTTGAGCTCATCGAGGAGAGGACGGAAAGAGGGCTGCTCCCCGCAATACGGCTCGTAAATATCGTACCAGGTAAAGTTTGCCGCCGCGACCGATGGGATGCCGCACCGGTGCGCGACCTCGAAGGCGAAGGGCACGATGTCGCTGACGATGACCGAGGGATCCCGGCTGCGGCACCAGGAGACTTCCTCGTCGAACAGCCGCCGGTTTCGCTCCGCGATGTCCCGGTAGGCGGTCAGCGTCGCGCCGATGTCCGACCGGATGCCGTCGGCCTGAATGCAACCGCAATCGAACGCGGCCGGGGCCCACCCGAACTCCCGCCGCAACTCTTCACGGAAGAAGCCTTCCGGCAGCGCGGTGCGAAGGATCACGCGCGCGGTGTCGGGAAGTGCATTGACAATAGCGGAGGTCCGCACCCCGTGGCCGTACCCGTGATTGGTAACGTAATAAATGATCGTCATACTCTCCGGCCCCGTTGCTCCGGTCGACCATCGCCCGGCCGAAAAAAAAGAGAGACGTCCATCGCGAACGCCTCTCTTCATAAAAATACCTTCACGCCGTACGGTGCTATCTGGTCAGAACGATCGCCGAACTCTCCTCGACCCCGGCCGCCCGGAAACGGACGATATACCGGCCTGCGGCAAGGTTGTAGCCGTTGAGCGGGATGGAGTACTGCCCGACTCCCTGGCTGCGGTTGAGCACCGGGGTCGTCCGGCCGAGCATGTCCTTGAGCGTAATTTCGACGGCTCCGGCCTGCCTCACCGAGTAGGAGAGGACGCCGTTGGCAACAGAAAAATCGGTCGCCTTTGCAACGGCCGCAGTCCCCGGAATGACCGAAGTCGCGCTCATCGAAAAGGACCAGACCGCCGACCAGCCGCCCGCGCCGGCGTTGGCATTCGCCGCATTCACGCGCCAGTAGTAGGTGCCGACGGTAGTCGGGAGTCCCGGCGCGAGCGAGGTCGTCGCCACACCGCCCATGCTGCCGTATACCGTTGCCGCAAAGGTTGAGGAGGTGGAAAACTGCACGTTATAGCCGGTTGCACCCGTCGAGCTCGCCCAGCTCATCGTGGTGGCTCCGGTCTGGCCTTTAGCGCCGTTGGTCGGCGAAGTGAGCAGCGGAGCGGCAGGCGGGGTCGGCAGCGCCTGGCCATAGAGCAGGTTCATGACAAACCGGCGCGGAACCTGGATCACGTTGCTGTGGTTGTATTCGAAAGCCGCCGTTCCTGTCCCCTCAGTCAAGGTGGCCGACTGGGTCCAGGGGGAGAGCATGGTGTCTATATTACGAGCCTCAACCATCCGGTAGGTCGAAGAAAAACTGTTAAACGGATCGACGAACAGGTGGTACATGCCTCCCTGATAGACCAGGGTCGGCCCCTCGCACTCCTCGATGGCATCATTGGTGCAGGCAAGGGACATGGTCGTATCGGTACCGTTCTTGTAGAGATTCGGCCCCTTGAACGGCCCGCTCGGCGATGTGGAAAAGACGAGGTGGACATTTTTTGACTGCGTTGCGCCGGTGCTGTTCCGCTCATCCTTAAAATCCATCACATAACTGTTCGGACCGAGTTTCATCATGTCGGCATCGATGACCGTAAACTCCGGGTAAAAAAGAATTTGCGGAGCGGTAAATTTCGTAAAATCCTGGCCGGGGATATCGCAGTAGTAAATTGCCTTATCTCCCCCGCTGCTCTGTGATGATGCCCATAGGATCATCCACTCTCCCTTTATGTCATCCCAGAAAATCTCCGGCGCCCAGCAGCAGTAGCAATTGCTTATCGAGGCTCCGATCGTAAGCGCAACCTGCGGCCCCCATTTAGTGAGGTTTGAGGAGGTGTCCCAGCCGATAAGCGTCCCCGTCCATGCAGCGGTCCAGACGAAGTTAAATTTATTATAGGTAGAATCGAATTCGATCATGGGATCGCGCATCAGTCCACCGGTTACGGTGGGAACCAGAATGGGAGTCTGGTTGTTGTAATACTCCCACTTTATTCCCGTTGAATCGGAACTGAAAGCGAGGCGTGCGCCATCCGTCTCCTCGCTATTGATAAAATAGGTCATCATCCAGTAGTGCTTCTGTGTGGTATCGACCTGAGCATTTGCGGCCGCAAACAGTGCTCCCGCGATCAGAATCATCTTTAGGAACTTCATGGCATCTCCCCTTAGAATGGTGAATTTAGTTTTAGAAATCGTAGCCGACCTTAGCTATATAATAAAAATCGCCGGGTTTTGTCAGTGCCGCCAGCATGCCCATCGTGGCCTGGCTTTGATAATCGTTGAATTCCCACCGATAGTGGTCTTTGGCTACTTGAGCCACGATGCTGAAATGGCCGGCGATTGTTTTCTTGCCATACACACTCCATTTCCAATGATTCCTGGTGCTGTCCACATAATTAATAATGCCATTGGTGGCGGTTCCACCGGAACCTTCGTTAACGGGGGTTGGCACTCCGGTGACATCCAAAGCCGACATATCATCCGGATAGGTGCTTCCAAAGTACTCTCCCTCGATGCTTAAGACATCCAGGATTTTCCACGTAGGAAAATTGAAGCCAAACATGATGGGTATTCGTCTAAGGACATTGCTGTAATCAGTAACGCCATTTATGCTTATAGGATAGTCTTTTACTCCCAGAATTGCCGCCTCGCTGTAGAGTTTGCAGTCGTTCTCGCCGAAAAAACTCTTTATGTCATCAGGCAGCAACTGCTTGGGATCGATGGAAATACGCCCCATCAGCTTCGTGCCGGCAAAAGTATACGTTAAGGTATCTTTGCCACTCAGATATTCATCGTCCCCCTGAGCGCCGATTACCAACTCGCTATCGAATCCATGCACTGTCGGTTGGGTATGCTCCGAATTCGCTGAAATAATGCTGCAAAATGAAACTCCGCCCCCAATCTCGAATAATTTGATTGGCTGGTAGGAAAAAATGCCGGTAAGGTTAAGGTCGCCCATGGTGACCCATTGGGTATTCATGGTGAGCAGGGCGTCCCAGTTGAAGCCATCAAAGGCGGTCCCATTCAGGAGCAAGCCGGTAAGCCGCGCCATAGGAAAATCGAAATTCGTCTGGATATATTGCGGATAGGTACCCGTCCTGAACAGATATTCACCGAGATTGCGTGAATCGGGATTATATTTGAAGGGGAAATAACCGAAATCAAGGTTAAACCCTTTTCCGGCCGAGTAATTGAAATCCGCCCTCGTCAGGTAAGGAAAATAGAAAAGCCGCTCATATATTCCATTATCGGAACCTCCGCTGCGCGGAGTCTCATTATAAACTTCCATCTCAAGACCCAGATTTGTTTGAATCGGCAATGGATTGAACTTCGTTTCAAGATTGTAGCCGACGAACATTCTCTGCATAAGAACGTGATCAAGTTGAGGACTAGGGAACCCTTCGAGATAACTGGCACCTTCCGGCTGATCGCTTTCGCCGTTAATCTCGCCTAACCCAAAGGAGGCATACCCGCTCGGGATCAAAACCGGCGTCACCCCGTCCGCATAAATCATCCCGGCAACCGCCAGGCACCCCGCCATTGCGACCAAGGCACTTCGAAGTCTTAACGCTCCTCGCATCCCGATCCTCCCTCTCCCGCTCTATAATGTTGAAATTTATGTTAAATGATATAGTGGTATCCAGAACAGGACAGCTCCCGCAATGATAAAATAATTATCTCAAAACATTAAAGGAACTTTTTTTTAATAACTGTAAGAGAGGAGAGACCGAAAGATACGAGTCCGGGGGGGGGGGAAGGGAG
>CAZYYB010000144.1:0-6377 GCA_964651515.1 uncultured Fibrobacteraceae bacterium | reverse complement strand
ACATGCTCAATGAGGTGGCGTGGAACGGCACCTGTTTCGTGGCGATCGGGGACAGCGGGGCCATCATTACCTCGGCAGACGGCTCCACCTGGACCTCCCAGGTCTCCGGGACAACCGGTACCCTCGCCGATGTCATCTGGGCGGCAGGCCAGTTCGTCATTGTCGGCCATGAGGGCATAGGAGTCTTTGGTCCCATCCTCACCTCGCCGACGGGAATTACCTGGACCGCCAGGACGTCGTCGACCACCCAGTGGCTCTATGGGGTGACATGGGGAAACAGCCTGTTTGTTGCCGTCGGCACCGAGGGAACGATCATAACGTCACCGGCGACGCAAAGCGGTGTGTTGAGCGCCCTGCCTTCACCGTTTAAGCGGGCCGCGGTCAGGATCGAGGGCGACCACGCGGACTATGCGCTTGCCTCCGCCGGGCATGTGTCCATGAGGCTGTTCGATTTTCAGGGCAGGCTTGTCGATGTTCTGCTCGATGCGGATCAACCGGCCGGTGCATACTCTCGGAGCATAAGGCCCGCGGGGGCTAATCGCTCTTTCGGCAAGTATATCCTTTCATTCAAAACCGGAGGAACCTCCCTGGATCGACCTGTGTTCCTTGGACAGTAATCCCCTCACGGGAGCGTTTTCATAATGCTCCCCCTGCGGCAAAAAAAGATCCCCGGAGCGTCGGGATGCACTGCCCCCTCCCGCTCTCCGGGGATCTTTTTTGACTCTTACCCGCGGCAACGAACCGCCTTACGCCGACTGAGAGGCCGATTGGTCACCGATGGCCGCCTCCGACCCTTCCACCCCAGCCTCCGCCTCTTCCACCCCAACCGCCGTTCCTGCCGTTCCACCCTCCGTATCGACCGGCCCAGCCTCTCGCCCCGATGAAGCCATCATGTCCCACGAAGCCTCCGGAACGAAAACCAACCCCAAATCCTCTTGCGGGCCATCGATTATAAAAGTATGCCCCATGTCCCCACCAGAAAGTCGGCCCCCACCATAGCCCCACATAGGTGTAGGGCCAGTAGTAGTCGTAATAGGGCGACCACCACCACGGGTAGGTGTATATCGGCTGATTCATGGGCACGACGACCGGGGTGGTGTCCCTTGCCATCGGCGCCACGGGCGGCTCGACCGCAGGCTCCGGAGCGGGTGCAACCTCCGGCGCTACAGCGGGTGCCGCGATCACGGGTTCCGTATTGCCATCATGCTTCAGGGCTTCGGAAATGACCTTCGTGGTAACACCGAGATCCTTCAGCTCGATGATCTGATCGGCCGTAAGGTGAAAAGGGCCCTTCGCCGCATCGATGTAGGAGATGAGAATCTCCTCTTCGATTCCCGATTTCGCGAGATTGAGAAGATCATTTTCCTGCGCACCGGCCCATACGCATCCATACGCTGCAAGCAGCATCGCAATTCCGAGTACCTTGTTCATACCGTTCCCCTTCTCATTGCACTGTTTCGAACTGCCGCACTCTCCTATCCCTTAAATTAGTCTCCGCAATCATAAAATATGTGACATCGGCAATGCCTCCGGGGCTTATACTTTGTACTAAATACGAATCAGCGGGGCGAGTATTACTTCAATCCCGCCTTGAAATTAACCATGCCGGTACCGGGCAGCCGCGTTCCCGAGGCATAGCAGCCGAGGAGCTCCGAGAGCCGCGCCGCATCCGCCTTGCAGAAGCTCAAATCGAGGAGGAAATTCCTGATACCGAGAGCGATGAGCTTGTCTTTGCGCCCGGTGAGGCAGAACGGTTTTTTCGAGAGAAGCCAGGAGAGCCCGTTTTTTTCTTCGGTGAAGAAACGGTTGCCCTGGGGGTCGGCAAACTCCCGGCCGGGCCTGACGGCGGGAGGTATCCGTGAAATGAAGAGCGGCACATGCGAAAAGAGGCAGGCGATACCGTTCCCCGACGCCGCGGCCTTGATATTCAGGTAGTCGTCCTCCCCGGACCAGGTGAACCGGCTGAATCCGCTCTCCCTGAGTGCGGCCTGCGTACCCCTGTTCAGGCACCAGAGAGGAGCATCGGCGAACAGGTCGAAGCGCCTCCCGAACAGCGAAGCGTGTCCGATGTTCGAACACATTCCCTGCCGGATGCCGGAGGCGTGAAACCGGTCGAGAATGCTCTGCCACCGGTGCAGCGCGCCTTCGGCAATGAACGGCGGCAGCGCCGGAACGAGCCTCGACTTCCATATCCGCAAGCGCATCGCATCGGCGAGGATCTCCTCCATTGCATCGGGCTCGCAGGCGAGAACGAGCCGCTGACAGGGGGTAGACGTCAGCAGGTCAAGCCAGTCGAGGGAGTCCGTTTTGATCCAGAGCGTACTCCGTCCGGACGCCGCCGCCGGGGATGGTGCGTCATGATCGGCGAGAATTTTTTTCGCAAAGGGGTAGTACGCTCGAAAGGGGATCGGTTCGACCGCCTCACCGGTCGACGCTTGCTCCGGCAGGTGGGCCGGATATTCGCGGGACGACTCCCGTCGCGCCGTGAGGAAGACCTCCTCGCCCTCCGTGCAGTCGACCGCGCTTTTCAGGCGCACGAGCGTTCCCTTTTCATGGGGCGATACCGACCTGACCTGGGCGGCGGTTCCCTCGTAGCCCATAAGCGGATCGATCCGGAGGCGGTCGTTTGCGGCCGCGTCGATCCCGGCCGGGAGGACGATGGAATCGCCAGCCGCCTCCAGGATCCTTCCCATGCTCCGCCCGACCCCGGAACGGGTCGCGTCGATGACGCCCCGCTGGGCCGACCCGCCCAGGTAGAAGGTCGTTTTGGGGCGGCAGAGGTCCCCCGCGAGCAGCTCGCGCGCACTGTCGGGAGAGAGTTCGCCGTCCAGAAGCTTCCGGTAGGCGTTTACAACGGTGGCGACGTACGCCTCGTTTTTCATGCGCCCCTCGATCTTGAGCGCCGCGATGCCGAGCCCGCGAAGGCGCGGCACGAAGTCGACGAGCGAGAGGTCGCGCGGGGAGAAGTAATAGCCCCGTCCGGACGATGCGGCAAACTTTCTCCTGCACACCTGCGTGCAGCGGCCCCGGTTCCCGCTCGCTCCGCCGAGGAAGCTCGAAGCGAGACACAGTCCCGAGATGCCGTAGCAGAGCGCGCCGTGGACGAAGAGTTCGAGCTCGATAGACGCCGAAGCCCTGATAGCCGAGAGTTCCTCCATCGTTAACTCGCGCGCGACGACCGCCCGCGAACAGCCGAGGCGCCCGACGGCCGCGACTCCGGGAGAGTTGTGCACCGCCATCTGCGTGCTGGCATGGAGGCGAAGACGCGGGAAGGTTTGGCGGGCGATACGAATGAGCCCGAGGTCGGCGACGATGACGGCATCGACGCCGATCTGGTCGACCTGGTACAGGGCATGGATGACCGGTTCGAGTTCGGCCTGCTTGACAATCGTGTTGAGGGTGACGTAGACCTTGACTTGTTGCCGGTGGGCGAGAGGGACCAGGTGCGAGAGCGTTTTCGCGGTAAAATTTTTCGCCCGCAGCCGTGCATTGAAATCGGCGAGACCGAGGTACACGGCATCCGCCCCCGCGTCGATTGCGGCATGAAAGCAATCGATGGAACCGGCCGGAGCGCAGAGTTCGCAGACCGGGGCGACTGAGGATTTTTTATTGGTAGTATTCAAGGGTATGCCTGATTAAAAATACTTTTAAGGGGGAGGTGTCCCCCTCGCTCCGGCCTCCTCGGAGAAAAGGACCTTTCACAGGATTTTTTCAGTGTTTTTTCTACCTGATGGGAGCGTTGCGGGGGTGCGCGAGCGTCTGCCGAAGGCAGACATCGCCGCGCACCTCCGCAAAGCCTTTCAAATTATTCCGGCTCCGCGGTTCCGATTTTTATGTACGGTGCAAGTTCCGGCATGATCTTCACGATCTCGCGATACGCCCCGGTCAGGTGTTCGGCATAGCGGAAATGCGCCCCCATGCCGGTGCGCAGCTCGATCTCGTAGATGAGCTTGTCGAGGTGCGTCGAGTGCTCGAACGCCACCTGCGTTCCGAGCAGGAGGCCGTACACGTAGGTCCCGCCGCACTCCCCGTGCGCGGCAAGCTTCGCCACCAGCGAGCGCTTGGCCGCAAGGAGCGCGCCGAGTTTTTCATGGGTGACGCCCGGCGGCAGGTAAAACCCCACCGGAACGAGCGGACTCTGTCGGAACCCGGTTCGGTGCCGGTTGAGGTCGCGCAGCTCCGCGATCGCCATGTTGTTCCACGACGCGCGCACCATGATGCGCCGCACCGCCGACCCGAGGATGCTGTAGCGGCTTTCCTTGCCGGAAAAACCTTCGCCCATCGATTGAAGCGGGGGGAAAAAACGGGGAAAATTATTTTCAACGCCGACCGTGACCTCATCGCCGAGGTGCACGGTCGGGACGCCGGCGCTTCGGATGCGCCCGACCGCCGACTCGCTCGACCAGGTTGCCTGAAAAACGCTGGCCGCGTCCGGGGCGCTGTGCCGGATGAGACGCGGCACGAACTTGGCGAGCTCGGCGCGCAGACCGGCGGCACAGGCGTGCGCCTCGGGAAGCGGGAGCGAATCGAGCTGCTTGACGGTTTCGGCCCAGGCCCGCGCGGTCATGACAAGTGCCGCATTGGTCCTGGTCGCAAAGGGAATCAGGTAGCGGCAGCGATCGAGCGCATAATTCTTCCGGAGCCGATCCGCGACTTTTGCATCCGCTCCCGCAGGAACGCGGACGATTGCAGGATCGGCTTCGGCGGCGCGCGCAAGCGCTCCGTACGCGGCATGGTAGATCTCAAAGGCGAGGGCGAGGCAGGCTTCCCAATCGGCGGCAAGCGACGGGGGAATGCCGACATCCTGCGCCGCGGGAAGGCTGCCGGTATCGAGCTTTATGTAGCGGGTGCTCGATTCCTGGCCGTCGGCGAGCTGCGCGATCTCGAAGAGCTTGTAGGCGAGGAACATGGAGCAGCCGTCGATGACCATGGCAATGCCGCCGGTCATACCGGCGATGGAGGCGTGGCCGTAATCGACGAATTTGAAAATGCTGTCGACCGATTTTTCGGGATCCGACGCATCGATCGAGGCGAGGATGGCGTCAATGCCCTTGTTGGAACGCGAATAACGCGCCAGGCAGCTTGCGAGCAGCTCCGGCGTTACGACGGGATTGCCCGCCGCCTGCGGGGGCGGGCGGATGCCGATACCGAGAATTTTCATGGAAGTCGTTTTCCGATCAATACCGGTAGTAATCGGGCTTATAGGGCCCCTCCGCCGGTACGCCGATATACCCCGCCTGTTTCCCGGTGAGAACCGTCAGCTTCGCCCCGAGTTTGCCCAGGTGCAGTCGCGCCACTTCCTCGTCGAGCTGCTTCGAGAGCCGGTGGACGCTCGGGCGGTACGTCTCGCGGTTTTTCCAGAGGTCGATCTGGGCGAGCGTCTGGTTCGTAAATGAGTTCGACATGACGAAGGACGGGTGGCCGGTCGCGCACCCGAGATTCACCAGCCTGCCTTCGGCGAGGAGGTAGATCGATCGCCCGTCCGGAAAAGTGTATTTGTCAACCTGCGGTTTGATAACGGTGTGTTTGATCCCCGGGTACCCGTTCAGCTTGTCGACCTGGATTTCGTTGTCGAAATGGCCGATGTTGCAGAGAATCGCCTGGTCCTTCATCGCGGCCATATGCGCGATGGTGATCACGTCGCAATTGCCCGTCGCCGTGACGATGATGTCGGCCAGGGGCAGCGCCTCCTCGACCGTGGTGACCTGGTAGCCCGCCATGCACGCCTGGAGCGCGCAGATCGGATCGATTTCCGTTACCATGACCCGCGCCTTCTGGGAGGCGAGCGATTCGGCCGAGCCCTTGCCCACGTCGCCGTAGCCGCACACGAGCGCGACCTTGCCGGCGAGCATGACGTCCATGGCGCGCATGATGCCGTCGACGAGCGAGTGCCTGCATCCGTAAATATTATCGAACTTCGATTTGGTCACCGAATCGTTCACGTTGATCGCGGGGACGAGGAGTTTCCCGGCGGCTTCCATCTGGTAAAGCCGGTGCACGCCGGTGGTGGTTTCCTCGGAGACACCCTTCCACCCGGCGACGATCTCATGGAAGAGGCCGGGCTTCTTTTCGTGGACTTTCAAAAGCAGGTCCTTGATGACCCGCTCCTCGTGACTTGTCGAGGGGGTGCGCACCCACCCGTCGCCGTTTTCCAGCTCATACCCTTTGTGAATCAGAAGCGTCGCGTCGCCCCCGTCGTCGACGATGAGCTGCGGGCCCCGGTATCCGGGATGCATGAGCGCCTGGAAGGTGCAGACCCAGTAGTCTTCAAGCGTCTCGCCCTTCCAGGCAAAGACCGGCACGCCGGCTTTGGCGATCGCGGCCGCCGCATGGTCCTGGGTGGAGAATATGTTGCACGAAGCCCAGCGGACCTCTGC
>CAZYYB010000143.1:0-6440 GCA_964651515.1 uncultured Fibrobacteraceae bacterium | reverse complement strand
GTACCGCCGATACGTTGCGGGCAAACCAGAAGCGTACCGCCGATTCCCTGCGGGCACAGGCGCAGGGCAAAGCTACGCTATTGCGGGCTAACACGCAGGGGACCGCCGACTCGGTACTATCCAACGAACGGGGTACCGCCAAATCCCTGCTGACTAAAGAGCAGGGTACCGCTGATTCCGTGCTTTCCAAAGAGCAAGGCACCGCCCAATCGTTGCGCAATAACGCGCAGGGCACCGCCGATTCCCTGCGGGCAAACCAGCAGGGCAGCGCAAAATCGTTGCGGGCCAACGCCCAGGGTACCGCCGATTCGCTGCTCTCCAACCAGCAGAACACCGCCGATTCGTTACGGGCTCAATCGCAAGGCGCCGCCGATACCCTGCGGGCGAACGAGCAGGGAACGGCGAAATCATTGCGGGTCAACGAGCAGGGTACAGCAAAGTCGCTGCAGGGTACTGCACAGGGGGCCGCCGATACGCTACGGGCAAAGGAGCGGGGTACCGCCGGAATGCTTCGGGCAAACGAGCGGGGCACGGCGGATTCACTGCGCGTTAACGAGCGGGAAACCGCAGATACGGTGCGGGCCAATTCAGAGCTGGCAATTAAAGAACATCAGATTAAATCCACCGATTCAACACGCCTTGACATGTTCGGCAATTTGCTGAAGGATGACTCCGCCTATAATAAAAAGGCACCCTTGTGGATCCCCGCCGTTGAGGTCGGGGCAGGCCTCTTTTTAACCTGGGCGGGCGACCGGTATGCCTTGCAATATAATTGGGCCTTGAACAGCATCGACACGTTGATTTACAAAATACATGCGGGCTATTTCTGGGACAATTATACCTTCGGCGAGGGTTTCTGGGCCCATCCCTACGGAGGCGGCGTCAGCTTCGTCGACAGCCGGTCCGCCGGTTATAATTTCTGGGAATCGGCACCGTTGACGTTTGCGGGGGCTCTGGCGTGGAAGTACTTTGGAGAAAATACCCCGCCAAACGTCAATGATTTATTCACCACCACGCTCAACGGAATATTCTACGGCGAGGTACTGTACCGGTTAAGTTCGAATATCCTTGACGACAGAACGGTCGGGACCGAAAGGTTTATCCGGGAACTGGGTTCGGCCGTTCTCTGTCCGTCGAGATTTTTCAATCGCATCATTGACGGTAAGCTGACCCGGGTGACGGATACGGAAGTGTACCAGAAAGCCCCGCTCAATGCCGAATTCTCAATGGGTTCCCGCTGGTACAACAATGGAAACAGTTTCGGGACCGGGCCGAAAAATATCTTTTTGAACGCGCAGCTTGATTACGGCTATCCGTTCGAATACAAGAACTGGAGACCGTTCGATTACTTTACCGTCAGGGCTGAATTGAATACCGGTGTCGGAGAAAAATTTCTTGACAATATAGTCGGCGATGGAGTCTTATTCGGGAAAAATGTCCGCTACGGCGATAATCTTCAACTGCTTCTGGGAATATTCCAATACTATGACTACTGGGATAATTTAACTTTTGAGCTCGGCACCATCGGTTTGGGCGGTGGAATAATGTCGCAATATAACCTCGCGAAATCGACCTACCTCTTTACCAATTTGCATCTCGCTGTGATACCTTTTGCCGAAAACAGCACGCAGGTGGGTCCCTTTGTCCTGCAGGCCGCAGATACGATACGGGATTTCAATTACGGCGACGGCATGGAAGCGAAGTTCGATTGCGGCATCAATTTCGGCTGGGGAAGCATCGAAATTCCTGTCAATTATTATTGGATCAATACGTTCTATGGATTGGGACCGCTTAAAAACGGAACCTTTCCCAATACCGGAGAAAACTATATCGGCATCATTAAACCCAGAATTACCGTCAGACTCTATCATAACCTGAATATCGGAGCCGAACAGCAGATATACACGACAAACAGATATACGCCTATTGGAGATTTTCATGCAATTCGTACAGAACAGCGGGTTTATCTCATGGGGAATGTGGGAAATTTCAAACTGTGAAGCAGGAGCGGCGGTGCATGAATAAAAAAATTATCGGTCTACTGGCTTTATTGACATTTTCCTCAGGCGGGTTTGCCGGGGAAAGTGCGGGGACGTATTCCGTTTCCCCGTTCCTGGGCTGGACCTACTATGACGAGGTCCAGCATTTGTGGTCGGGGCCGGTTGAGGGAGTGCGGCTGGGATATGACCTTGTCGGGCATTTCGGGGTTGAAGCAATGTTTAGCTGGGCGCAGATCCTCGATTCGAATGTAAACTACGGGATTGAACCTGCCAGTGCGATAAATTATCGGCTGGATTTTCTCTATAATTTTTTTCCCTGCGGCATCGTTGATCCATTTCTGGCCGCCGGACCAGGGGGTACGCGCCTTTATTCGAATGACCGGGGCGTGGTAAACCAGGAAATCTTCAGCGCCAGGACCTATGACGATTTCACGGTCAATGCCGGCGGAGGCCTCAAATGGTATCTCTCTCGTCGATTTGTCATGCGAGGCGAGGTGCGCCAGCTATGGCTCTTTAATGATAAAGGTTCCGACAACCCGGTTCTGCATAACTGGGAGTACACCGTGGGGCTGAGCCTCCAGTTCGGCGGAAAAAATTGCAGGAATGGTACCTGAAAACGGCATTTTTACGCGATTTGAGGGGGCCTTACGAAATTCATTATTAAAGTTCTCATCCTTCTCTCACTGAGAATCGGATTCGGATTTGCCGACCAGACGCAGCCTTCCACGCCGGCAGCCGACAGTTCATGCCGTCCATTCAAGGAAAATTTCTGGGTCAGCGGCGGCATCGTCGGCGCCGGTCTCATCTCCGACTACTTTCTGGTACGGATGATTCTCGATAAACCTGGCATTGACAGTTCAGAGTTGGCAGGATTGAACACCAACGCGTATGAGGACTGGTTCGACAAATGGGCGCTCAGGCAGGATCCGTCCCCGCGAGCCACTTTTGAGACCTATTCAGCCAATCTGGCAATTGCCATCTATTGTCTGCCGGCCTTCCTGGCTCTTGACATAAGCATCAGGCACGACTGGGTGGACATGCTCGGGATGTATCTCGAAACCCAGTCGATTACCTTCAGCGTTTACAACCTGAGTCCCCTGGGTCCAAATTTTCAAAGCAAATACCGGCCGCTTGCCTATTACAACCAATTGCCGGATAACCAGAGAAATTCGGGAAACAATCGCAACTCGTTTTACAGCGGGCATACCGCTTCAGCCACGACCGCCACCTTTTTCATGACAAAGGTCTATATCGATTACCACCCCGATCTGGGATGGGGAAAATATCTGCTGTACGGGGCGGCGTCGGTTCCCCCGCTTTTCATGGGATACCTGCGGGTGCGGGCGCTCGATCATTTCCCCTCCGATATCGCGGCAGGGTTTATCGTCGGGGCGTTGTGCGGTGTACTTGACCCGGAACTCCACCGCATCAAGAACAGGAACCTTTCTCTTGCCGCAATTTCCACACCTAACGGCGGAACGGGGCTAAGCGTAAAATGGGGGCAATGATACGGGAAATTTCGTTAACCGCCGGATTGAATGATCCTTCTTATAATAAGGTAAGGTGCCGCACCATGAAATCTGCCTATATTAATGCACTAATCGCCATTACTCTTGGCGGCACGACCCTTTTTGCCCAGAACAAGTATGATTTAGGCGAGTTCAAGGACGAGACCATCCAATTCGTCGAGCAGCCGCTCAACTGGGAGGTCAGCGACTGGCTGAAATTCGGCCTGGTCGCCGGCGCAACCGTCGCCGCAACGCAGGTCGACCAATCGGTCCGCAATGAAGTTCAAAAATATCCCGGATATTTAAATTCTTTTCCGATCCAGGCAGGATATTATTGGGGCGTCGGGTATCCGACGGCGATTTTGGGGGTGGGGTTCGGCCTCACCGGCTGGCTGGATGATTATACGCCGATGAAAAAAATCGGCTTTGAAATAATCCAGGCAACAGCGTATGCCGAACTTACCAAAAGCCTGTTTACCTATTCCGTCGGCAGGTCGCGACCCTACAACAATAAGGGGCCCGGCGTTTTCAGGCCGTTCGACTTTCTTGACGGGGCTTATCAATCCTTTCCCGGCGGCCACGCGACAGCGGCCTTTACACTGTCGACCGTCCTGGCGGAAAACACCAATTCCATCTGGCTTAAAATATTGTGCTATGTACCTGCGGGCCTGACCGATGTTGCCCGTGTCTATGAGGACTCGCACTGGACCTCGGACCAGGTTTTCGGCACTGCCATCGGCATTTTTGTCGCGAGCTGGGTCGTTAATCTCCACAAACCGGGTAAAAAGTCGCGTGTAAAGCTATCCTCCGTTTATCCGCCAACCATGAGTATTACCTTTTGACAGCCAAAACCCGGGCTTTAACCATTTTACGAGGCTAAAAGGTGGGAAACCACTTGCTTTCACTCCGGTTCTCCCCCTATTTCGTTATATCCCAGAGGGTTGAGTTACTTCCAGCTTGTTTATTAACCGCGAGCGGATTCGCTTTCAGGCATAAGCCGGGGTAATCTGAAGGCCCCAAGTGATGGTGAATAATTCCCGCCGGATGCCCCAATTGACCTGAAATCGCCACATATTCTGAATTCCCCGGGAATCGGCAATTTACTTGCCAAGTCTTCGTAGTTATGACGGACACCTTTTCGAATGATTAATTTGAAGGATAAACCATGTAACTCCCTGAGGAAGGCGGCAGGTGGTATGAAACGGTCAAGACGCGAAACCGCTATAATAACGCTCTCGTGCCTGCTGTTTTTTTCACCCAAAATGACGGGCACAGCCCATGCAGCGAACATTGCGAATATGATGGGAATCGCCATGACCGCGAACCCGGTAGAAAATTCAGGCAATATTCTGTTATTTGCCCTGCCGGCCTCCGCAGTGGGGTTATCCTTGTTCCATGAGGACTTTTCCGGATTACTCCAGTACGGTGCATCCGCGGCGCTCACCGATGGAGCGACGCTCATTCTGAAGGACAACGTTCACGAACTGAGGCCTAACGGCAGCGACTTCCTCTCCTTCCCCTCGGGCCACTCATCGACAACGTTTGCCGCAGCGGCGTATATTCAGCGGCGGTACGGATGGGGACTCGGGATTGCCGCCTATGCGCTTGCGGCGTTTACCGGGTATTCCCGCATTGAATCGAAGGAGCATTATTTTCACGACGTCGCGGCCGGCGCCGCAATCTGCGTCAGCAGCAGCTATCTTTTCACCAAGCCATTCCATCACTTTAATATCCGGCCGACAACCGATGGAAAGCACATTGGCGTCACCGTGAGCACGGCTTTCTAAGCTGGAATACTTGATCCGGCCCCTCTTTACAGCACCACGGACATGCGATAATCCGCATATCCGCGTTCATTTCCTTAACGGATTTCGGCGATACCGGGCGGATGCGGGTATCATTTTCAGAAATTTCCCGATGAACTTCCTTGTACGCGATATGGTACGCTGAATCAGACGTGGATAGTTTCTCTTCAATACACGCCGGGGTTGCTGCAGCGGATGTTCCTCAAGCACCTCCCGGTATAAACTCAGCAGCTGTCTTCGGATTTCAATTTTATCAAACTGCCCGATAAGCTTTTCGGACATGGTTATTGCTTCTTCGCGAAATTTACAATCGCTTTGGATTTTGCGGATCAGGTCGGCAAAACCATCCGGGGAATTTGCGCTTAAATAGGAGTGAAGATAGAGCTTCTTGTATTCCGGCAGGTCGCGGAAAATGACCGGGAGGCCTGCCGCCGCCGCCTCGATGGGAACCAGCGGACTGTTTTCCTGGAAACTCGGAAACAGCAGGAGGTCGGCGGCGTTGTAGATAAGGGGCATCTGCTCCAGGGAAAAGCTTCCCGCCACTTTCAAACAGGGATTGGCTGCCATGGCGGATGCGATTTTGCGATCGAGCCGCGCAACGCCTTCTGTCAATGGTCCGAAGGGCCGCCCGCCGACCCATATAAAGGTAAGATGCGGCAGTTTTCCGGCAATATCCAGAAAATCTTCCACGCCTTTCCGTGCTTCGAGCTGGCCGACGCCCAGCACGACAACGGCGTCCCCGGCGATGTTCAGAAGCTGCCGCCCTGCCTCGCGCTTCTTTGCTGCGGGGTGGTACTTTTCGGCACTGATTGGATTGTTGATGCGGATAATGGGCGTCGTCACGTTAAGTGACCGTATCGCCTCTTCCACCATGGGAGAGATTGCGATAAGGTAGTCTGCGAAGGAATAGACAATCCTGAAGTACCATCGGACAAACGGCATCAGCAGCCGCCAGGCAGGCAGGGATCCCCGTATCGAATCGGGAATGACGTGCACGGTGAGAATTTTTCTTCCGCGATACCGGCGCCGGAGACCTTTCAGGAAAAAATAAGGACCGTAGGAGTGCGCATGGAGAATATCTCCCCACCCTTCCTGGTTGACAATGCACGCAACATCGTCGCCGCCTT
>CAZYYB010000142.1:0-6520 GCA_964651515.1 uncultured Fibrobacteraceae bacterium | reverse complement strand
GACAGGGCTGGCTCTCATAACTGCCTTTTGGGCAAAATGGGGTGACCCGGCTCGGTCATCCGGAAAAAGAATTTGATTTTATAGAAAGCCAACCGAGGAATACCTCCGGAAGGCCAGAACCATCTATTTTAACCCCATGCATAACCAGCTCCTCGCCTTCCAGCGCAACGAAATCACCGAGCATGCCGTCTACCTCGCCTACGCACGCCGGGCAAACGGTAAAAACCGGGAGATCCTCGACCAAATTGCGGCCGACGAGCTCGGCCACTACCGCCAGTTTTTCAAACACACCAATCAGGAGGCGCATCCCGATCGGCTGAAGGTGTACTTCTACCGGCTCTGCGCGGCGATATTCGGCCTGACCTTCGGCATGAAGGTCATGGAAAACGGGGAAAAACGCGCGGAAAAGGCCTACAGCCAGTTCGGCGACTCGATGCCCGAAATCGCCCAGATCATCCGGGACGAGGCGAGCCACGAGCAGGCGCTCATCGCGCTCATCACCGAGGAACGGCTCTCCTATATGGGCTCCATGGTTCTGGCGCTCAACAACTCAATCCAGGAGTTCTCCGGCATCGCGGTGGGGCTGACCTTTGCCATGGGCAACGCGGGACTCATCGGGTCGACCATCCTGATAAGCGGGCTTGCCGCGACGCTTGCCATGTCGGCCTCGGAGTACCTTTCCCAGAAAGCGGAAGGAGCGCACGAAACCGGGAAAAATCCGGTCAAGGCCATCGCCTGGGCCGGTGGCATTTACCTGAGCGTAGTGCTCATGATCGCGCTGCCCTACCTGCTCCTTACCAACTGCTATGCGGCGCTCGCGCTCGGGGCAGGGGCGGTGCTCACCATCATCACGGCTTTTACCTTCTACATGGCCGTGGTCAAGGGGTTGCGCTACCGCGCCGTACTCCTCGAAACCCTCGCCGTCTTCGCCCTCGTCGTCGGACTGTCGTCGATCATCGGCATCGGGGCGAAGAGGCTGTTTCATACATGAGCGCTGCCGCCCGTCGCCGCTCTTCCCCCGGTGAACCATCCCTCCTGTATTCCTTGCTCGATATTCCGGCACCTGCCACGGTTGTAAATAGTGCTTCGGGAAGAAGCTCATTCTCAACGCATACAATAAACAATTTTCAGGGAGGTTATCGATGCGCAAGCTGCTTTCCCTTTGCCTGATTCCTGCGGCGCTATGGTCTCAGCAGTATTATCGGGCGTCCGGCCAGACGCTGGTGTTCACGCTGACCCGGAGGTCCGACATTTCCAATGGCGTTTATTTCGCGCGGCTTACGGTGAACGGCCGATTGATTCAGTCTACCCGTTTCTGGAAGGCGAGGTAAGCCATGATGATACGAATACTTTTTTGCGTGGTGATCCTTGTCGCTGCAACGGTTGCAACAGTTCAGCAGTTGCAGGTGGATTCGGTAACGGTCGATACGGTAGGGGGGGACAAGGAACCGGTTCCCCCACCAATGGCGGCATTTAAAAGTACCCCTCCCGCTCCCCTCTTTTTCCCGCCGTTCGAACAAAGTATATTTAGGATTCAATTAGGATAAGGATCGTGAAATGATGGTACTCAAATTCCCTTCCACGTTACACCCTGAGAAATACTAGTCACTTCATGACGGCTGCAGCCCCGAAACTCTTCTCCTTCATCAGCGAAGGGGGAGAAGTCTCCGTATTGTGCTGCGACAAATTTGCACCGGAATCCTGCCGGGAATTCCTGAGAGTGAGGACCCTGTGAGAGGCTTTTTAGCACTTGAAGACGGGACCGTCTTTGAAGGCGGATCGTTCGGCGCCGCCGGCGAGGCGGTCGGCGAAGCGGTATTCAATACGAGCATGACCGGGTACCAGGAGGTGCTCACCGACCCCTCCTATGCCTCCCAGATCGTCACCATGACCTACCCGCTCATCGGCAACTACGGGGTGAACGAGAACGACGTGGAGTCGGCCCGGGTGCAGGTTTCGGGCTTCGTCGTGAAGGAGGCCTGCCGCTACCCGTCGAATTTCACCGCAACCAAGACGCTCTCGCAGTACCTGATCGAAAACAACATTGTCGGCGTTGAGGGGATCGATACCCGGATGCTCACCAAGCATCTGCGGGTTCGCGGTGCGATGAAGGCGATCATCTGGGCCGGTGAAGCTGCGCCGAAGCGGGACGACCTCGTGGACCGGGCGCGCGCCTGGGGCGGGCTCGTCGGGCTCGACCTCACGACCGCCGTAACGTGCAAGAAGCCGTGGGAGTGGAACTCGACCAGGGGCAACGGCGGCTCGGGGTTCAAATACCACGTCGCGGCCTTCGATTTCGGCATAAAATTCAACATTCTCCGGATCCTCGAAGCTATGGGGTGCCGGGTGACCGTCGTGCCCGCGAACATCGGCGCCGACGAGGTGCTTGCCCTGCAACCGGACGGCATCTTTCTTTCGAACGGTCCGGGCGATCCGGCAGCGGTGACGCCGGGAATCCAGACGATCAAGGATCTCATCGGCAAAAAGCCGATTTTCGGTATCTGCCTCGGTCATCAGCTCCTGGCGCTCGCCCTCGGCGGCACCACCTACAAGCTCAAGTTCGGGCATCGGGGTGCAAACCATCCGGTTCGCAACGAGAGAAACGGGCATATCGCGATCACTTCCCAGAACCACGGGTTCTGCGTGGACCTCGACAGCCTCAAGAAAACCGGGGCCGAGCTCACCCACCGCAACCTGAACGACAACACCTGCGAGGGGCTGACCGCCGACGAGCACCGGCTGTTCTGCGTCCAATACCACCCCGAGGCATCGCCGGGTCCGCACGACAGCGGGTATCTCTTCGAACAGTTTGCCGGCATGATGGATAAGGCATAAAACATACCAACGCATACACGCATACCTGCAGATAGAGGTTTTTGAAATGCCAAAACGAACCGATATAAAGAAAATCCTGATCATCGGCAGCGGGCCCATCGTCATCGGGCAGGCGTGCGAATTCGACTACTCCGGGACCCAGGCGTGCAAGGCGCTCCGCGAGGAGGGGTTCGAGGTCATCCTCGTCAACTCCAATCCGGCCACCATCATGACCGATCCGGAGACCGCCGATCGCACCTACATCGAGCCGATCACCCCCGAGATCGTGACCAAGATCATCGAGCGGGAGCGGCCGGACGCACTTCTTCCCACCATGGGCGGCCAGACCGGACTCAATACCGCCATGGAGCTCGCCGAGAGCGGCGTACTTGCACGGTACAACGTGCAGCTCATCGGTGCGAACGAAGAGGCGATCAAGCGGGCCGAGGATCGCCACGAGTTCAAGAAGGCGATGCTCTCCATCGGCATGGATCTTCCGCAGAGCTCGTTCGCCTACAATATGGATGAAGCGTGGGCAATCGCCCGGGAGATCGGCTTTCCACTCATCATCCGGCCGAGTTTCACCCTCGGCGGAACGGGCGGCGGCATCGTCTACGACGAGAGCGACTTCAACCGCGCGGCGCAGTACGGGCTCCACTGCAGCCGGATCAATGAGATCCTGATCGAAGAGTCGGTGATCGGCTGGAAGGAGTATGAGCTGGAGATCATGCGCGACCGCAAGGACAACGTGGTGATCATCTGCTCCATCGAGAATCTCGATCCCATGGGGATCCACACGGGAGACAGCATCACGGTCGCCCCGGCGCAGACCCTCTCCGACCGGCAGTACCAGATCATGCGCGACGCCTCCATCGCCATCATCAGGGAGATCGGCGTCGAGACCGGGGGGTCGAACATCCAGTTTGCCGTGCACCCGGAGACCGGCCGCATGGTCGTGGTCGAGATGAACCCGCGCGTCAGCCGCAGCTCGGCGCTCGCGAGCAAGGCGACCGGATTTCCCATCGCAAAATTTGCCGCGAAGCTCGCCGTCGGCTACACGCTCGACGAGATCCGCAACGACATCACGCGCGAAACCCCGGCGTCGTTCGAGCCGACCATCGACTACTGTGTCGTCAAGATTCCGCGGTTCACCTTTGAGAAGTTTCCCGAGGCCGATTCGACACTCGGCATCCAGATGAAATCCGTTGGCGAGACGATGGCGATCGGCCGTACCTTCAAGGAGGCGCTGCAGAAGGGGCTCCGCGGACTCGAAATCAAGCGGAACGGGTTCGAGAGCGTAGTCATGCCCGAGCGGTCCGATGCGGAGATCCTCGCCGCGCTCGCGGTGCCGAAGGCCGACCGGCTGTTCCTGATTCGCAAGGCGCTCGACCGGAACATCCCGGTGGCCGAGATCTGCCGCTCCTCGATGATCGATCCGTGGTTTATCAACAACATGAAGGACATCGTCGATTTCGAAAAAACAATTAAGCCTGCGGTGCTGGAAGAGGGAGCTGAAGAACAAAAGGTCCTCTTCAAGCGGGCGAAGGGCATGGGCTTCTCCGATGCCCAGATTTCGAAACTCCTGAAGATGAAAGGCGAACTCGAGTTCCGGAATCACCGTAAAAAGCTCGGCATCGTTCCGACCTATAAGCTGGTCGACACCTGTGCCGCGGAGTTTGAGGCCTACACGCCCTACTACTACTCCACCTATGAGGAGGAGGATGAGAGTGCTCCTTCGAATCGCAGAAAAATCATTATTTTAGGTGGCGGACCGAACCGGATCGGCCAGGGGATCGAGTTCGACTACTGCTGCTGCCAGGCCTCCTATGCTCTCGAAGAGATGGGGATCGAGTCGATCATGGTCAACTCCAACCCCGAGACCGTGAGTACCGACTACGACACCTCGGACAAGCTCTATTTCGAGCCGCTCACCTTCGAAGACGTCATGAACATCATCGACTGCGAGAAGCCCACCGGCGTGATCGTCCAGTTTGGCGGGCAGACGCCGCTCAACCTGGCCGAAAGGCTCGAAGCCGCGGGCGCGCCGATCATCGGGACGAACGTCGCCTCGATCCGGCGGGCTGAGGACCGCGACGAGTTCGCGGCCATGATCCGGAAGCTCGGGCTCAACCAGCCGCCAAACGGCATGGCATGCTCCACCGAAGAGGCGCTCAAGGTCGCGCATGAGCTCACCTATCCGGTGCTCATACGACCCTCCTTCGTTCTCGGCGGCCGGGCGATGCGGATCGTGTACGACGATGAGGAGTTGAAAGGTTTTATCGACGAGGCGTGGGCCGCGGCCGATAACCGGCCCGTGCTTGTCGATAAATTCATCGCCGACGCCATCGAGGTGGATGTCGACGCCATCTCCGACGGTTCGCAGGTCATGGTCTGCGGCATCATGGAGCATATCGAAGAGGCGGGCATTCACTCCGGGGACAGCGCCTGCGTGCTGCCGCCGCATACGCTCTCGGAAGACCTCGTGGCCGATATCCGCCGCGTCACGATCGAAATTGCGCGCGAGCTCGGCGTGATCGGGCTGCTCAACATCCAGTTCGCCATCAAGGAGGAGACGGTCTATGTGCTCGAGGTAAACCCACGGGCGTCCAGAACCGTTCCGTTCGTGAGCAAGGCCATGGGAACGCCGTGGGCAAAGATCGCCGCCAAGGTCATGGCGGGAAGCACCCTTGCCGCGCTCGAAGAGGCGGTCGAACGCCGGATCGATTACTTCGCGGTCAAAGAGTCGGTGCTTCCCTTTGCCAAATTTCCCGGAGCCGACATCATCCTCGGTCCCGAGATGAAATCCACCGGCGAGGTCATGGGCCTCGACAAGGACTTCGGCCTGGCCTTCGCGAAGTCGCAGGAGGCGGCCGGAAACAATCTCCCGCGCGACGGTGCGGTCTTCATCAGCGTGCGCAACAGCATGCGGCGCAACATCATCTTCATGGCGAAGATCATCGCGGCCATGGGTTTCCGCATCTATGCGTCGGAAGGCGTCTGGCGGGTCCTGAGTTCCAACGGCATCAATGTAAAAATGGTCCAGAAGATCGGCGAGGGGAAGCCGGATATCATCGATCTCATCAAGGGCGGGGAGATCGACATGATCATCAACGTGCCCTCGGATAAAAAGTCCAAGATCGACTCCAAGCCGATAAGGAGCGCGGCGGTCACCAACGGCGTTACCTATATAACCACGCTCGAAGGCGCCCAGGCGGCGCTCTCGGGAATGGACTCGCTCGAACGGACGGGGTTTTCGGTTAAAACGATCCAGGAGTACTGCAACTCGGGGAGCATTCCCCTGGCCAACCAGCGCAGGGACATCGAGTGGCGCCGGAAGATGTGGGGATGATGGGGGTAGCTTTGAGAAATTCAAATGCTTTTGGATGGCCGAGCCGGATCAACCCATTTTGTCCAAAAGGCAAAATGGACGGGATAGTAAGATTTTAAATTGCACCAGCCCCGCGATGGGGGAGTGCTTCATAAGGAGCCTCTGCGGGGGGGGGGGCCGCGGATCCTCTGCGAAAAGCAGGTAAATCGTGGTTTTGTATAGTTTTTTCGCAATGACCTGATAAGGTCTTAAAATGATCTTTTCCAATGATTAATTGAATAGCATTGCATTTTTCTAATTACCCTTCAATGGGAGATCTCTACCATGGCAAAATTCATCTTCGTCACCGGCGGCGTGGTTTCGTCCCTTGGAAAGGGA
>CAZYYB010000141.1:0-6526 GCA_964651515.1 uncultured Fibrobacteraceae bacterium | reverse complement strand
CAAGGGCAAGCAGGGCCGGTTCCGGCAGAACCTGCTCGGCAAGCGCGTCGACTACTCCGGCCGCAGCGTGATCGTGGTCGGTCCGGAGCTCAAAATTCATCAGTGCGGCCTGCCGAAGATGATGGCGCTCGAGCTGTTCAAGCCGTTCGTCATCCAGAAACTCGAAGAACGCGGCTATGTCCAGACCGTCAAATCGGCCAAGAAGTTCGTGGAAAAGGAGCGCCCCGAGGTGTGGGACATCCTCGAAGCGGTTATCAAGGATCATCCGGTCCTGCTGAACCGCGCCCCGACCCTGCATCGTCTCGGCATCCAGGCCTTTTTCCCGGTGCTCATCGAGGGTAAGGCGATTCGCCTGCACCCGCTGGTCTGTACGGCGTTCAATGCCGACTTCGACGGCGATCAGATGGCGGTGCACGTTCCGCTCTCCTTCGAGTCGCAGCTCGAATGCCGGTTCCTCATGCTGTCGGCCAACAACCTTCTGTCGCCCGCGTCGGGCCAGCCGGTCATGACGCCGACGCAGGATATCGTCCTGGGTCTCTATTACCTGACCAAAATGGCGGTCGGGCGGAGGGGTGAAGGCCGTCGATTTTCCGATCCGGACGAAGTGTTTCTCGCGGTTGCCGACAAGCAGATCGACATCCATGCAAAAATCAAGGTTCGGATCCGCGGCAAACTCATCGAGACCACCGCGGGACGGACAATTTTCAATGCCGCCTTCCCGGAAGGGATCGACTTCTGCAATGAGCTCATGAATAAGAAGCGCATTCAGGGTATGGTGCTCGAAGTTTACAAGCAGAAGGGGACTCTGGTAACGTGCAAATTTCTTGACGAGATCAAATCCCTCGGGTACGAATACGCCACCCTGGCGGGCATCACCTTCGGGGCCGAAGATCTCGTGATTCCCGATGAAAAAATGACGATCATCAACAAGACCGTCGAAGAGGTGGCCCGCATCCGCAAGCAGTACGACCGGGGCGTCATTACCGAAGGCGAACGTTACAACAAGCTCATCGACCTGTGGACACATACCACCAATACCGTCGCCGACCTCATGCACACCGCTCTCTCGCGCGACAAGGACGGGTTCAACCCGGTGTATATCATGATGGACTCGCAGGCGCGCGGATCCAAGGATCAGATCAAACAACTCGCCGGCATGCGCGGTCTCATGCAGAAACCGCAGAAGAAGATTACCGGTGCGGTCGGCGAAATCATCGAGAACCCGATTATTTCGAACTTCAAAGACGGCCTGTCGGTGCTCGAATACTTCATCTCGACCCACGGCGCCCGCAAGGGGCTTGCCGATACCGCGCTTAAAACGGCCGACGCCGGTTACCTCACGCGCCGCCTCGTCGATGTCGTGCAGGATGTGGTGATTTCCGAGGAAGATTGCGGCACGTCGAAAGGGATCGAAATCGCCGCGCTCGCCGAGGGCGACGAGGTGATGGAGCAGCTCTGGACTCGTCTTTTGGGCCGGACGACGCAGGAAGACGTCTACGATCCGGTGTCCGACGAACTTATCGCGCCCATCAATACGCTCATCGATGAAGTGCTTGCAAAGAAGATCGAGGCTGCCGGGATCGAAGCCGTGCTTATCCGGTCGGTGCTCACCTGCGATTCGATGGCGGGCGTCTGTCGCCGCTGTTACGGCCGCAACCTCGCGACCGGCAAACGGGTCGACATCGGCGAAGCGGTCGGCATCATCGCCGCGCAGAGTATCGGCGAGCCGGGTACGCAGCTTACCCTGCGGACGTTCCATATCGGCGGCACCGCGTCGCGTCTTATCGCGCAGTCCAAGGAGTCGGCGAAGATCGACGGTTATGTGCGTCTCGAGCACATGGAAACCGCCGAGCACCAGACCGGCATCGTGGCCATGAACCGCTCCGGCGAACTGGTCATCGTCGACGACGATGAGCGCGAGCGCTACCGTTACAATGTACCCTACGGCTCCCTCCTCAAGGTCAAAGAGGGTCAGAAGGTTGCCAAGGGCCAGGTCCTGCTCGAATGGGACCCCTACAACAACGTTATCCTGACGCCGAAAACCGGTAGTATCGGTTTCGCCGATCTGGTCGAGGGCGAAACCTACCGTGAAGTGCTCGATGAGCGTTCCGGCATCAAGAATCTCGTCGTGGTCGAACACCGGGAGCGCAAGCTGCATCCGCACCTCCAGATCCTGGACGAAGCGGGAAAGCGCCTTGCCAACATCGCGGTGCCGACCGGCTGTTTCCTCCAGATACGCTCCGGCGATGCGGTCAAGGAGGGCGACATCCTCGTCAAGATCCCCCGCGAATCGGCCAAGAGCCGCGACATCACCGGCGGTCTGCCGCGCGTCGCTGAAATTTTTGAGGCGCGACGCCCGCGGGATATCGCGGTGGTCTCCGAAATCGACGGCGTCGTTTCGTACGGCGACACCGAACGCGGAAGCCGGCGAATCGCCGTCCGGGACGAACAGGGCGAATCGCGGGAATACCTTATTCCGCTCAGCAAGCATCTGCGCGTTCACGAGGGCGACCGCGTGAAGGCGGGGGACCGTCTGAGCGAGGGCTCCATCGATCCGCACGATATTCTGCGCATCATGGGTGAGAATGCCGTGCAGCGGTACCTGCTCGATGAAATCCAGGCGGTGTACCGCCTGCAGGGGGTGACGATCAACGACAAGCATGTCGAGGTGATCGTGGCGCAGATGCTGCGCAAGGTACGCATCCAGCGATCGGGCGACACCGCCTTTCTCGAAGGGGATGAGGTCGATAAGCGGAAGCTTCGCGAGGCAAACGACCGGGTCATCGCCGAGGGCGGCGAACCGGCGACCTTCAAGCCGCTCCTGCTCGGGATAACCCGGGCATCGCTCACCACGGAGTCGTTCCTTTCGGCCGCTTCCTTCCAGGAGACGACCAAGGTGCTCGCCAGGGCGGCCGTGGAGGGCAAGACCGATAACCTCAACGGGCTCAAGGAGAACCTCATCATGGGGAACCTGATCCCGGCGGGAACCGGTGTCCGGATGTTCCGTGATCTTCGGATCAAGGATCTGGAGCACGAGGCGGTACCGACGGAGCTGCCGGAGTCACCCGACGATTTCATCGAACTCGGGGAAGGGCTTTGATTATTTTTCATCGGCCCGATGATTTCATTTGATTATCAGTGCACAATATATTATTTTGTAAAATTGTCTTTTTTTTCGGAGGAATAAGGGTGCCGACAATCAGTCAACTAATTCGAAAAGGGCGACAGCAGCTCGAAAACCGGAGCAAAGCCGGAGCCCTGCAATCGTGTCCGCAACGTCGCGGGGTTTGTACGCGAGTCTTTACCACAACCCCCAAAAAGCCTAATTCCGCCTTACGGAAGGTCGCGCGCGTGCGGCTGACCAATCACATCGAAGTCAATGCTTATATTCCGGGCGAGGGCCATAACCTTCAGGAGCACTCAATTGTCCTGATCAGAGGCGGCAGGGTAAAAGACGTGCCTGGTGTCCGGTACCATATCATTCGGGGAGCGCTCGATACGCAGGGAGTAGCCGACCGTAAGCAGGGACGATCCAAATACGGCGTTAAGAAGCCCAAGAAGTAGGGAGTGCTATGTCGAGAAGAAGAAAAGCAGAGAAGAAAGATTTTGCTCCTGATCCCAAATACAAGAGCTCGCTGGTGACGCAGTTCATCAATAATGTCGTGCGTCGCGGCAAGAAGCGGCTCTCCGAGCATCTGTTTTACGATGCGATCGATATCATCGCGGAGCGGTCGGGCTCTCCGGACGCCATCGGCGTCTTCAAGAAGGCGGTCGATAACGTCAAACCGGTTCTCGAGGTGAAGTCGCGGCGTATCGGCGGCGCCAACTATCAGGTGCCGATCGAGGTATCGCCCGATCGCCGGACATCGCTTGCCATCAGGTGGCTCATCTCCTACTCGAAAGACCGGTCGGAGAAGAGTATGGCTGAAAAGCTCGCCAATGAGTTCATGCAGGCGGCCAAGAATGAAGGCGGAGCGATCCGCAAGAAGATAGATACGCACAAAATGGCGGAAGCGAACAAGGCGTTCGCTCACTTCCGCTGGTAGTCGTTCTTTGATGACGAAGCGGTACCGATCGGCGGGAGCCCCTTATTGGTATGAGTAAGGATGCGACAGAGGGGATCGAGGTCATCGACCTCGAAAACGTCAGAAATATCGGTATCATGGCCCACATCGATGCGGGCAAGACGACCACGACTGAACGGATTCTGTACTACGCCGGCGTGGTGCATCGGATGGGGGAGGTTCACGACGGCAACACGGTCATGGACTGGATGGTGCAGGAGCGGGAACGCGGCATAACGATCACGTCGGCCGCCATCTCTTGTATGTGGAAAGAATACCGCATCAACATTATCGATACACCCGGTCATGTTGATTTTACCATAGAGGTAGAGCGTTCTTTGAGAGTTTTGGATGGCGCAATTGCCATATTCGATTCAGTGGGAGGCGTAGAACCTCAGTCGGAAACCGTCTGGCGGCAGGCCGACAAATATCACGTTCCCCGAATGGCCTTTGTTAACAAAATGGACCGCGTCGGCGCCGATTTCGAGAATGCGCTGGCTATGATGAAAAGGCGGCTCTCCATGAAGCCGGTGGTGGTGCAACTGCCGATCGGTAAGGAAGAGGCGTTTGAAGGCGTGATCGACCTGGTGCACATGCGGGCCTATCGCTACGATGAGGAAGCGCTGGGCGCCAATGTCATCGAGGGGGAGATCCCGGCGGCGATGCTTCCGCAGGCGCAGGAGCGGCGGACCGAGCTGCTCGAACAGGTGGTCGACTTCAACGACGACCTCATGCGGCAGATGCTGGCCGAAGAGCCGGTCGATGCGCTGGCGGTGGAGAAGGCGATCAGGGCCGGGGTACTGGCCTTGAAAATCTACCCGGTGCTCTGCGGATCGGCCTTCAAGAATAAGGGGATACAGCAGCTTCTTGACTGCGTTGCAGCCTATCTTCCCTCGCCCCTCGACCGGGGGGCGGTAACGGGAAGGGATCCTGCGGGCAACGAGGAGCGGGAGCGGGAACCCGATGAAAAAGAGCCTTTTTCGGCCCTTGTTTTTAAGATAGCCTCGGATGCGCATGTCGGACGTCTGGCGTATGTGCGGGTTTACTCCGGTGTCGGCGGGTTCAAGGATTGCTTCTATAACCCGCGGACCCGGGCAAAGGAGCGGGTGACCCGGATCTTCCGGATGCATGCGAACAAGCGGCATGCCGAACAGAAGATGCACGCCGGTGAGATCTACGGCCTGGTCGGGCTCAAGGATACCTCGACGGGCGATACGCTCTGCGATCCCGACTTCCCGATCGTCTACGAGCGGATGGAGTTCCCCGAGCCGGTGCTGTCGCGATCGATAGAGCCGAAGAGCACGGGAGACGAAGATAAGCTGGCTGTCGCGCTGGCGCGGCTCTGCGACGAGGATCCGACCTGTCGGGTCGCGATCGATCCCGAAACCGGGCAGCGATTGATCTCCGGAATGGGCGAGCTGCATGTCGAGATCCTGGTGGATCGGCTCATTCGGGAGTTCAATGTCGGTGTCCACGTGGGTAACCAGCAGGTTTCCTACCGGGAGTCGGTTTCTGCGGCGGGGACGGAAGATTTCGAGTTTTCGCAACTCATCGGCGGCCGGAGCCAGTACGCACGGGTCCGGCTGAGCGTCGAACCGATCGAGCCGTCGGCCGGAGTGGATTTTGTTAACGAAATCAAGGATGCGGCTTTCCCTCCCGCGTTTATCGGCGCAGTCCGGCAGGGGGTTATGGAGGCATCGAGCGGCGGGGTTCTTTCAGGCTACCCGCTGGCAGGCATCCGGGCGGTTCTCGGCAGTGCCGTCTTCAGGGTCGATGACTCGACGGAGATGGGTTTCAAGATTGCGTCAACCATGGCCTTCAAGAAGGCGTGTTCGAAGGCGGGGCCGGTTCTTCTTGAGCCGGTGATGACGATCGAAGTGGTGGTGCCGGCCGACTATGTCGGGCCGGTGATGAGCGATCTCACCGGACGGCGCGGTAAAATTCTCGGGGTAACGGTGCGGCGCGATGCGCAGCACATCGATGCCGAGGCGCCGCTTGCGGAGATGTTCGGATATGCGACACATTTGCGTTCGTTGACACAAGGTCGGGCTGTGTATACCATGCAGCTGAGCCGTTACGAGCCGACGACGCCGGGAATACAGGAAGCACAATTGCGGAAGATCGGCAGGTTGTTCTGATCTCCGGGCTCGAATCAGAAGAGAGAGGCAGGAGTTAACAATGCCAGGCGAAAAAATACGAATACGGTTAAAGTCGTTCGATCATAACATTCTCGATAAATCGGCCTCCGATATCGTGAGGACCGCCAAGGGGACGGGTGCCAGAATTTCGGGTCCCATCCCCCTGCCTACCGAGAGAACGGTTTATACCGTGCTGCGGGCGGTGCACGCCGATAAGAAATCGCGCGAGCAGTTTGAAACGCGGATTCATAAGCGGCTGATCGATATTCTTGAATCGACGCCGCAGACGGTCGATGCGCTCATGAAGCTGGATCTTCCGGCGGG
>CAZYYB010000140.1:0-6747 GCA_964651515.1 uncultured Fibrobacteraceae bacterium | reverse complement strand
GGCGAACATCTCCATCCCGGATGCGCGGATGGTGGTGGTCCAGCCGTGGGAGAAGGGCATGCTCAGCCCCATCGAGAAGGCCATCCAGGCGGCCGGGCTCGGGCTCAACCCGCAGAGCGACGGCAACATGCTGCGCCTGCCGATCCCCCCCCTCTCCGAGGAACGCCGCGCCGAGCTGTTCAAGAACTGCAAGAAAACGGGCGAGGAGTGCAAGGTCGCGATCCGTAACGTCCGCCGCGACGCCAACGAAAAGCTGAAGAAGGCCGAGAAGGACAAGGAGATGACCCAGGACGAGGGAAAAAAGGCCGGGGAAGAGATCCAGAAGTTGACCGACGGGTTTATCAGGAAGGTCGACGAGATTCTGGTGGCGAAAGAGAAGGAGATCATGGAAGGCTGAGTGGTACGTTTGGTGGGGGAACCCGCGAAGCGAGGTTCCCCCACCAACAGCAGTAACTCCTGAAAATCCTTTAATCCGCAGAATACGAATGATTTTACTGCGCCGTTTTCGGCGAAGGCTCTAATGCCGCCCCTGCTATGAAACATCAAATAATCTCTCCCGCCCACAACCTCCTCAGAAAATCCTTCCACGGCAGGATAAGGGTGCCGTCATCCGTTTTCCTCGCCTGCGGATCGAGCGAAACGGCTATCGCCTGATTCACCGCGAATTCTTCCCTGAATGCCCGCAGCCCCTTGAGGTGCCGGGTTTTGATCCCCTCCGCGGATTCTGCCTCGATGGCGATTTCATGGTCGCCGAGAATGAAATCGACCTCACAACCGGAAGAGGTCTTCCTGATTTTCAAATCCATTAGATTCTTTATAGGAAAAACACTAACTTCTGCATTCTTTCGGCCACTTATCATCTCTCGTCCTCTAGAACGAGCAAAAGCGGAATCTCCGTTCTGGTCGAACCGCTTTATGAGGTTGAGAATTGAGAGAGGGCCGTAGAAGCTATTTCCCTTCTTCCGGCCATCCATGCCAATTGGGTGACTTGACCTGCTCAAGAAGGCTATCATCGATAACCCAATGGGATGATTTTTCGATCCAGATGGTCGCAAGTGTTTTGGGTAAGTTGGCCTTTATATCAGCTAAATCTTCCTTGTCCAATTTTGCCTTAAAAAATGATTTGGCCCTCCAGATTTGGGTTCTAAAATTGTCGGAAGGCCATAAACCCATGGTACGACAATTCCCGCAGTCATAATCAAGGTTTATGCCTCGCAGGTCCGCTTCCGAGAAGTCAGCCCCTTCCAGATCGGTTCTTTGAATCATTCCATAGTAGGAGGGGCCAAGATTGGACCTTGAAAGATTGGCTCCTCGCAGTTTTGCTCCTGAAAGCGAGACTCCCTTAAGGTCGGCTCCTGAAAGGTTAGCTTCCGAAAGATTCGCTCCCTGCAGGCCCGCCCCAGTAAGTTCTGCTCTCCTAATGTCGGCTTTTATGAGGTTTGCTCCCTTAAAGTTATCGCACTGCAGGTCTGCTCCTCCTAGCATGGCAAGATGGAGGTTGGCTTTTGAAAAATTTGTTTCTCCAAGTGTAGCTCTACGAAGATTGGCTCCCTCAAGATTAGCTCCCGAGAAGTTATTTTGATCCATCTCTAAAGTATCAAGATCGGCTCCCGCGAGGTTTGCTCCCGCAAGGTTGGATTTATAGAGGTATATCAGACTTCTGCCTCCAATAGAATATGAAAATTTGGCTTCCTTAAAGTTGGCTCCCGATAGGTCTGTCTCCCAAAAATGAGCATGCCAAAGCTTGGCTTTTTGAAGGTTTGCTCCTGACAGGTTAGCTTTCGCAAGTTGAATATCCTGAAGATTGGCCCCCTCAAGATTGGCCCCAGAAAGATCTGCCATCCCAAGTAATGCTCCGGAAAGGTTGGCTCCGGAAAGGTTTGCTCCTGAAAGATTGGCTCCCTTAAGGTTAGCTTTATGAAGATTAGGCTTAGCATTGGGATTTTGCTCTCTCCAATTATTCCAATTGTCCACCCCTGATTTTAGCATATCAACTTGCGAGGAGCATCCAATATTTATTGCAATCAGAAATAGAAAGGCAATTATTCTTTTGAGGTTATGCATAGTACCTCCAGAGGTGTCACCGTCGCGCCTTCAGGCAGTCCTGGATAAATTACATTTTTCGCAACCCGATAACTCTCAATCGCCCAATCCTCGACGGTTCCGAAATCCCAGCGGCGTTTTTCGTCGGCAGAAATCTTTTGGTTCAATTCGTTCCCGAGCCGGTCGGGATCCTCGGACTGATTTTACCTCGATGAGGTTATCCAGTGTTGGCTCCTCTTACTATACGTCCGCCCAGATTGAAATCTCCTCTATGGCGACTGGACGGCAAAAAAAAGTTTCATTTTCAGGAGGCGTAATCGCTTTTAAAAGTAATGGATCATCACGGAATCACGGAATTGTTAATGCAAGTTGCGTAAGCATTTTATTTCCGTTTTCCTCTAATTCACCACCAATATCAAACACCACAGTCTTCACCCGCACTTTTCCGGGTTTTTCATTGAATGGAAACTCCAATGGCTTCGGATAGATCAGAACGGTTTCGTCACAGCCGATAGCATCACCGTAAGCAACTACTTTGCTATAATCGTCAGGTAATACCGTATTATGAGCTTTATATTTTGTATCCAGAACACAAATCGGTTTGCTAGTATCGAGGTTATAAAGCACAAGATCCATGACCATTTTCATGGAATCTTTTTCCCCGATATGGAGCGATTCCTGAGATTTCAAAACGTATCTGGCGTTAAGATTCTGTTTAAGCCATTGGGCGACAAATAATTCAAAAAGCCGGGGCATATAGACTAGGAAAGGGATCATCGAACGATTACCAATATTTTGAGTGGGACCGGTATTTTCGAGGAAAAAGCGGCACAATTTATGCATAACCTCATAGTCTTCGTTTAAACGATTATAATTGCGGCCAATGCAATCGTTTCCCCAGAACGGTTTTAGTGAAACTGAGTTTCTCAGAACCGCTTCTGCCTTGCGCAATTCTGGGATTGAGCGTCCGGAGCAAATGCCGCTGCGCAGAATGGTATGAAGGGTCCAAGCAACGATCTGATTGTCAGTGTTGTCAATAGCATGTTCTTCATAGATGCAAGGAATCAGGGTTTTTACCGGTGTTTTTGCAAAGATACTCATGTCCATTCGACCGCGAACAAACCCAATATTTTCGCGTTCTTCCTGATATATTTTATAAAGCCCTTCTCGTGCCCTTTTAAGCAGCCGCTTCGAAAGAATATTCGCAAGCCGGTCATAAAAGTCTCGAATTGATTCACAATCATAAAGCCCTTCGAGTAATTTGAAAGAACGCAAATCATAGGCATACTCAAGCATCTGAAATAAATTTTTAAGCGGGACTTTCGGCTGAAGGGAAATACCTCTTTTTTCGGCAAGTGGGACGAATCCTACCCATCCCTGCGATGTCAACTGCCAACGACCGGCGGTTTTGGGAGTCGGCCAGTCCACTATAACTTTATTGCCAAATTGAGAAAAAATATGTTTTGCATCCTCATCTGAAAAATCAGACAAGGCAAGATAACGGGTCTCGTATTCAACGAGTTTTATTATTCCATCCGCATCATTCACAAAAGAATTTTCCCCGCTATTGAATCCCAGCGTAATTCGTCCATAGCCTTCGGTTGGCTGTAAAAATATTCTTCAAGATAGGTTTCTATTTCCATTCTCCAAATTTCTTCGATATTGTTCGCAAAATCATCAATCATGAAAAAAGATATCCCAAGATGAAAATTCTTATCCCCGATCTTTTCATTAATGCATTTAAGCATATTAACCAGACCATCTGCTTGAAACCCACGTTTGGCTTGAAAATCGTGCAAAAGCCCATATTCTGGCTGTAGTTCAAGAAATGCAAACCTACGACGTAGTGCGAAATCTACGAGTGCTATTGATCGGTCTGCCGTGTTCATAGTCCCTATTATTCGCACATTATCTGGTATATGGAATCGTGACCCGCCGGCAAGTGGAATTTCTTTTTCCCGGTATTCTAGTAGGTACATCAATTCACCGAAGACCCGTGCAAGGTTGGCTCGATTTATTTCATCTATAATAAGCACACATGGTCCCGAACGCTTTTCCGCTTTTTCGCAAAATTCAAGAAATCGTCCAGGTTTTAATTCGAATTGAAGATTTTTCTGATTATTTATATCAGGCCGGATGCCCTGCATGAATTCTTCGTATGTATATGCTGGGTGGAATTGGATGCAATCCATAATCCCATCAGTGCCGCCTATCATATGCCGTGCAATATGATGGGCAATCCAGGTTTTCCCAGTACCAGGAGGCCCGAAAAAAACAGCTTGTTTTTTTCGATCTATCGCCCCCTTCCAGTAGATGAGTTTTTCATTCGAAAAGCCGGTCTTCTCTGCACAGTCTTCAATGGTATATTCTTCATTTTTAAAATCATGAAAGGCACCATCTTCTTTTACTTCGGTAATTATCCCTTCCGGAGATTCATCCTCATATCCTTCGCCATCCCCCTCGGCAAAACCTTGTTTCAATTGTTCTTCATAATCCGGCGATGGGACTTCCCTCTCTAATTTGCTTCTGATATACTCCAGAACGCCAGGCGAGTGGGAAGAGACCCGAATTGATGATTTCGACTTCGATGCGGCGAGGTTAATAAATTCAAAAACAGCATATTTTATATCTGAGAGAACAGATTCGATTTTTTCTGGAGCTATTTTGCATTCGCCGATCTCTTCATCAAGGCTTTTAAAAGGTTTTTCGTCGAATGATGCAATATCGGCATATTTTTCTCGAAGTTCTGATGAAAAAGCCGAACCTAAGAGATAAAATGTTAATTCCTTAAAATGAAACTTGAAGATTCTACAAAATCCTACATTAAAAGCAACCGAGCGTGGACCGAGAGTAATTTCCCAGTTGTTTTGATTTTTAGCATGGGCATGTTCGACGCATTCGAAAATAAACTGAATAGCGACATTACGGCTTCGTTCATCGCGAAATACTTTTTCGAGAACTTTTTCTGCGGATTCGGGATTTCCTCTTCCAAATTGTTTATATCTTCCTTCTTGAATGGCTCCCTGCTTGAGCGGGTGTTTTTTTACGCCTTTGAGCCAATGACAAAAAATATCGAATGTATCATAGATATTCAATCCTTCCGGGGTCATCGGCGTAAATAATGAGGCATGTTCCTGAACCCATTTTTTAATACTCTGAATAATTGCAGGCATATCTTTGATCCGTGCCTGGTAACCTGAACTGAGAAGCCAATTAATTACCATCACCGGCTTGTTGTTGACTACCAAATAGTGGACCGGAACAAGAGCGTTGAGGATAGGCGAAATCATGCCTACCTGAAATCCCTTAAACGGGAATTTATTGTCGAAGTCTTGGCAAAGTGACGGAAATGTATCAGGGTATCCCACTGCTTTATGTATAAACTCGAACAGCCGCTTCGCGATTTCTGGCCATTCATCGCTTTTTGCCCACCCTGCACCTTCAAACCATTCCTTAATATCTTTTGTGACGCATGGCGCGACATGAATCCAGTGGTTTTTTTCGCGATTATTACTGGTATTGTGGTATGGCAAAAGGCCATACAAAACTGCATCAGTAATATCTTTGCCCTCTTTTTGCAGCTGAAGAACTTTTTCGAAATTCCGTTTTCCTTCTTCACGCCCTTGGAGCAACAATTTCCGGTGATATTCCCCATCACCGGCATCCATATATGTGCATTTGAACTCTTCTATAAGACTTCCTATATCATCGTTTGGAACAGAATGCTCATGGGTCGAGTTAGTCTTTCCCAATAGCTGAAGCAGCTTTTCCACTATAGCTTTATCGATCTTATTACTTGATGGATATAATTGGTACATTGCGGGAATTAAGTGGGCTTCACCATGAGCCGCACCTGTAAAAGATATCCCGATATCATTAGGATCGCTTTTCAACTCGATAGCAGGATCAAGCCTTCGGAAGTAGCTGTAATGAGTTGGCGCTGCCTCCTTTAATTCTTCCTCAGCTTCACCGGCCACAATTCCTGTAATGCATAACCGCTTATTGGCATTGCTACCCGAAGCGACCAAAATTAAATCGCCAATAGCTATGTCTTCCTTGAATCTTTTTCCTATTTTATTATCATCGCCCCAGCCCATGACAGCAACTTTGCGACGACGGATGAATTCACACCAGGAATCAAGATCTTTTTCGCCAGGCGCGCCAAGATTTGGAGAAACGACCCAGTATTTCATAATTTTCTTCCCTCAATGTTAAACAATATTTACCTCAATGCTCGGATTCGAAAAACCATATTGCTGCCAGGCTTTTCCGATAAAACAAGTGGAAGGAGTGACTTTAGCTAATCCCCAAGTCCCCGTTAGACAAGCCTGAGCATTTTCGCTTTTTATCGGGTATGAGCAAGCATCATAGAACGGGCATTTTGTCAGCATACCAGATTTCCCATAATTGTAAATATATTCGAAAACATACCAATAACTTAACAGATTAATAATGTGGAATGAATCGCAAGACTCATCTGAATAAATTGCTCCAACGGCATCAAGCTGCAATGGTTTTGGATAGATATGCTGCAAATAATCGAATTCTTTATTACCTGGGTTCTTCAGCCATTTGTACATCCATAACCCATTCCTTCGCTTCCATTTTACGGTTTTATGAAAAGCTTCAAGGTACCATTTAAATGCATTGGAGATGTCCCAGAATTAGTTGAAATTTACTGAAAGAGAGAATGCTCCTAAGGTA
>CAZYYB010000139.1:0-6811 GCA_964651515.1 uncultured Fibrobacteraceae bacterium | reverse complement strand
GCCCGCAGGGAATCGGCGGTACGCTTCTGGTTTGCCCGCAACGTATCGGCGGTACCCTGCGCTTTAGCCCTTAATGAATCGGCGGTACTCTGTGCCTGGGTCCGTAATGAATCACCGGCCGAATTATTTTGAATTATTTTCTCGTCGGGCGTGCCCCCGGAGGTATCCCTGGCAAACTGGCTATAGCAGAGAGCCGAAATAGCTAAAAGGGTAAGCCCCGCTGCAGCGGCATTTTTTTTCATGTTCTTAAGCACGTCGTTTCCTGTTAATCCTGCCCGGGTTCAAGGGGTTTTTTTTATTTACTCTGCTGTTGCCTAGCCGAATTGGCTCTTACCGAATCGGCGGTCCCCTGCGCTTTAAAGAGCAGCGAATCGGCGGTGCCCTTCTGGTCCGCCCGCAAGGTATCTGCCGTACTCCTGGCCTTTGTCAGTACTGAATCGGCGGTGCCCTGTGCATCGGTCCGCAATGAATCCGCCGTACCTTTCTGGTGGGCCCGCAAGGTAGTAGCGGTACCCTGCGCCTTGAAAAGCAGCGAATCTGCGGTTCCCCGCGCTTCGGTGCGCAAGGTGTCTGCTGTCCCCTGCGCCTTGGAGAGCAATGAATCCGCCGTGCCCTTCTGATTGGCCCGCAATGAGGTTGCGGTGCCCTGAGCTCTATTCAGTACCGAATCTGCGGTTCCCTTCTGGTTGGCCCGCAATGAAGTGGCGGTACCCTGCGCCTTCAAAAGCATCGAATCTGCGGAACCTTTCTCCTTAGCCCGTACCGAATCTGCGGTACCCTTCTCGTTGGCCCGTAATGAAGTGGCGGTACCCTGTGCCTTTAAAAGCACCGAGTCTGCGGTTCCCTGCGCTTTGGTGCGCAAGGTAGTTGCGGTACCCTGCGCCTTATACAGCAATGAATCCGCGGTCCCCTTCTGGTTAACCCGCAGGGTATCGGCGGTACCCTTTGCATCGGCCCTTTCAGAACCGCTCGCGGAATTATTCTGGATTATCTTTTCATCCGGAGTTCCCCTTGCGGTGTCCCTGGTGAACTGGCCATAACAGACCGATGATATGGCGAACAAAACAATTCCGCTAACTGCGGCAAACAGATCTTTTTTAAGCATGGTAGTTTCCTTTTACATAGTCAAAAATAGAAGCAGATAAACTATTATCATGCAATAAGTATGCCGGTTATTATCAAGGTGATCCGGTCATGCCATACATGCATCGAATCCTCAGTCCGGATAACCTATATTGGGAATCAATCTATTGCTGCCTTGATATAGTTACAGCCAGAGGTCCCCAGGAGAGGTATCTCCCGGGACTCCCTGGCTGTTCAATGTCCCTTACTTACTACTTAGCAAGGGGAAAATTAATGATGGCGTCGATTCTCCGATTCCTCGCCCTTCCCTCGGGGGTGCTGTTATAGGCAATGCGCCTGGTATCCCCATACCCTTTGGCGGTAAAACGGGAACGATCGATCCCGTATTTATTCACGAGGTAGTCAACCACCCTTTCGGCGCGTTCCTGGGACAGTGCAAGGAGCTGCTCTTCGGTACCGGCGTTATCCGTGTGTCCCTCGATAATTGCGCTGGTAGTCGGGTACTGCTTCATGAAATCGCCGACCTGGTTTATCTTATCGTAATAGGCCGGCTGGATCTCCGCGCTTTTGGGGTCGAACTCAATGTTCAGGGACATTGCGAGCATGTCCGGGGGCGTGGTCAACCCGGCGACATCGAGAGCACCGTCGATGATGGCTTTGATGTGCCGATTTGCCTGTCTCCCTGCCCATGTTGTGTTCGTGGCGACCGGCATTGTTTTGCCGTACCCTTTTGCAGAAAGACGGGAGGAATCTATGCCGAAATTGACCTCGAGAAATTTCACGACGCTGTCGGCGCGCTGCTGCGAGAGCTGCATGTTGTATTCATCGGTGCCTACCGAGTCGGTGTATCCTTCGATAACGGCATTGGTGGCAGGATATTTCTTCATGAAGTCTCCCACCCTGGCCAACTCATCGCGATATTGCGGCCGGATATTGGCTCTCCCTATGTCGAACTCGACATTATGCAGGTAAACGAAGTATTTGGTCTTCTCCGGGGTCGGCTCAAAGGCCGGTATCGGTTCGAGCGGCGCTTCGGGCGCAGCTGCTACCATCGGAGCCGGGGCTTCTGTTGCCATGGCTTCCGGGGCCTTTTTGCATTTTTTCCCGCCGAACAGGAAATCGACGCCCGCGGTGTATTGCCAATTATTCAGGATTGAGTGGTTGTTGGGATCAACGTTTACGTTATTAAAAATAAAAAGGTGGCGAACGTCCCCTCTCACGGCAAACGATTCCGACAGAAACCATTTCAGACCGCCGCCCACATCGACGGAAAAATCGTTATTGGTTTTACCGGGGACCGCGTCCGGATAGATTGAGTAAAGGGAAGTAGCTCCGGGTCCGGCTGCAAGATAGGGATCCAGCATCGAACAGGGCATGAAATTATACAGGAGATCAAGCCGATAGGAATAGGCGGTTACATCTTCTGAGGACCCATTGGCTATCGGATATTCCGTGGAAGCATAATTCAGTTCCACTTCAGCCGCCCAATGACTGGTAAAGTCATAACCCAGCCGAAAGCCAAAAAGGGGTCGGGTGTAGAGAAGCTGGGTTTCGTCGTAGTTATACCACCCCACGAACGGGGAGATTGAGAATGCCCCGGCCCGTTCGCCGTAGGTTGTGTTGCCGGTACTGTCTCCGGCAAAACCGCTGGTTGCAAGCGCCATAAAGGCGAACATGCAGGTAATGATTTTACTCATATGAAACCTCCGATACTGGTGAAAAGGAATTCCCGGCTTTAAATTCAGGGCGGGCTGCCTATGTATTTTCCGGCCGTCGACTGGCCTTTAACCGATTGGAACAGGTCCTTAAGTTTTTAGAAGTACGCAATTACCATGCCCGCTATTACATTGTTAATCAATAACTGCAGTGAAATCCTGCCACGGAGAGCGCCAGGCAGGGCTTACGCTCCAGATACGTGAGGCATGGCACGTTACCCATTGCAATTGGCCCGGGCCTGTCTCCAACCATTCCGGGCGGAAAATCTTATTTATAAGACTGATCATCTTGAAATCAGGAAATAGTACCTTCAAGGAGGTTTTTTAGTTAATAGAGACGGCTGAACCTTAGCCGACACTGCCGGGAAACAAGGAAGAAATTCGATTTTAACCGACATGGTAAAAAATGATGAACCATGAAAATAGCAGATTATACTCCTTGAGGTAGATGATTGACTAAGATGGACCGCAGCATGGCGGCCATATCCAGGTGTGAAGGAGCCTGAAAGGTAAGAATCTGGCACGTTTATTGCGAATTAAGTACCTGAATCGGGTGCGCACCTGGCTTATCTGACAAATGCTATTTCGGCAATTAACCTTACATTGCCCTCGTTATCGATAGTATACCCGAACTAAATCATTCTTTAACCGGTAAAAAAGAGCGCTGTGAAAATAAAATTGACTGTTATCCCATTAACCCTTATACTCTGGCTGGCGGGATGCACGCAGGTGCCGCTTATTAACCTGCATGCCTCAATAGCGAAAATCGGGAATGCCGGGCAACCGGCCGAAGCGATGGTAAAAAGTCCGGCGATTGGATGCAATCCCGACGACAGCGTCTTCCAGCTGACCTATTGGAAGTCCGGCAATAAAAAAGCGCCGGTGCTTTATTATGCCTGTTTCAAGGACCATGATACCATTGAGGAAATAAAAAGCAATTATATATGGTCCCCTCAGGCGTCCAACAAGAGGCAGCTTACCATTACCTGCATCGATACCCTGGCAACCGACCGGTACCGGCTGAAAATCATCTCCGTCGATGACCAGAATGCCGAAGCCCTGATCCTGGACCAGGAGATGCATGCACGGTCGGAAATCGACATAAACCCGCAACCCGGTAAAAAGTACTACTTTACCATTTATAAAATTGTGCAGGATGCCTATGTATTCATGAAGCAATTTACCATGGATATGCCGTATCCCAAGGCGGCCGCCTACTCCGGGCCGACTATTTACCCGGTCGGAAAAAACTACGGCAAGTACGCATTGGGCTGGGGCATTGGACTGGCGGTTACGCCCTACGCGACCGGGACCTACGATAACTACCTCTTTTCGCCAAGCATAATTCTGTTTAATAACGTCGTGATGGTCGATTCCAACTCGACAACAACTCAAAACATTTTCAGCCTTGAAAATATCGGGATAGGCGTTTCCTGGCTCTATGGGATAACCGGCGGAGTCATTATTAATCTTCATGAATTTAAATCTCCGCAGCTCTTTTTTGGACTCAATGTTATCGAAGTAATAGGATACTTCCTGTGAGGAATTTATTCTCCGTGCCGCGACGACTGCGCGGCGTCACCAATATATCCGGTTCTCTGGTCACCCACCGGATATTTAACCTGAGGTAATTATCATGCTCGATTTTTCCATAAGCGGCGAGGAACATAGGGTACTTGAACAAATAATGAAGACGGGTTGCGACGAGCAGGCATCCATGGTAAAAATTCTGGATGCCGGCATGGAGGCCATCGCCGGCGACCGGGGAACGGTAACCGCTGAAAATTATTTTACCTTGAATCAATTGGCAGGGGTTATTATCCGGCTGGAGCTTCTCGAACACGGAGCGCTTGATGCACACCGGATGAAGACCCTCGAGGTTGATGCATCGGTAAAAGATTGGATAAAAAACCGGCGCCGTGCAATCGAGGAAGATAATCCCTCGTTCATTATCGTGGGAAATACTGCAAGCGACCTCCTGGACCTGTTCAGGAGGATATTCAGCCAACGAAGGTTCGCCGATTGACTGGATGCTCCATGACGACAAAAAAAACGGGCCGGAATAAACTACCTGAACTCCGGAAAAAGGCGGAAGCACTGCTGTCTTCAGGAACAAAACCGCCAGAAATTTCACGGCCCGACTTCAAATTCCTGAGTCATGAATTACAGGTTCATCAAATCGAATTAGAGGTGCAGAACGAGGAGTTGCGGCAATCGCACTCCGCTCTAGAGCGTTCCAACAGGCGATTTTCCGACCTCTATGATTTCGCGCCGGTGGGCTATGTGTCGATGGACCGCACCAGCAGGATTATCGAGGCCAACTTGACCGTTTCGCTGCTTCTGGGGATCGAACGAAGCGAACTTATCGGCAAACCATTCAATGTTTTCGTCAAAAGTGACGACAAGGATTTATTTCATCAACATCGCCAGGCGCTTACTCCCGGACTATCTCAAACTTGTGAAATATGGCTGAAAAAGAGGAACGACGAGTTTTTTTTTGTGGAGATAGCCAGTATCCTTCTGCCCGAGGCAGGCGAGGCGTCCGCGGAAATATTGACCGCTGTTTTTGACATAACGCTACGAAAAAAAAGCGAAGAAATTCTTCAGCGGACTGAAAGACTCGATTCGCTGGGGGTTCTTGCCGGCGGCCTTGCCCACGATTTCAACAACCTTCTGTCCGGGATCATCGGGTATGTCGATCTCGCCCAAAGCTATGCGGAGGACGGGGGAGCACACCAGGCCTTCCAGACACTCGCAAAAACGCGGCGTATTTTTGATCGTGCAAAGTACCTTACACAGCGGCTGCTTACCTTCTCAAAAGGCGGAGATCCGGTCTTAAAAAAACAGTCAATGGAGGAGTTGGTTAGAGATTGCGCAGATTTTGCATTGAGCGGCTCAGCTATTACGGTTCAATTTTCGATTGAGGAGAACCTCCTGCCGTGTTTTATGGATGAAAATCAAATGTCACAGGTAATCCACAACATCGTTTTAAATGCGCGTCAAGCCATGCCCGGAAGCGGGAGTATCGAGATTATAATAATCAACGTGCCTCCAAACCAGATTCCATCATCGCTTCCCCCTGCTCAAAAATTCCTTAAAATATCCATCCGCGACCATGGGGCCGGTATTCATTCGCAGGACATGCAGCGCATTTTCGATCCATTTTTTACCACCAAGGCGGCAGGAAGCGGATTGGGCCTCGCCATAAGTGACTCTATTGTCAAAAAACATCATGGATTGATAGATGTAGAATCCATGGTTTCGGAAGGCACGACCTTTCATATTTACCTTCCCGCATCGCAGGATACGGCAGCAGCTCCCCCTGAAAAGAATGGCGCTTTCTATCAGGAGGAATACCGGGGAGATGGAAAAATCCTCATTATGGATGATGAGGAATCCATCCGTGACGTCGCCTCGGCGGTTCTTTCTAAAATCGGCTACTGTATCGTGGAAGCACGAAATGGTGATGAGGCAATCGATTGCATAAAAACTGCTCTTCACTCAGGCACGCCCATAATTGGAGCTTTTCTCGACCTCAGCATACCCGGCGGGAGAGGCGGGGCGGATACCATACAGGAGCTGCGGCTTATTGACCCCGATCTTGTGGTTATAGCATCGAGCGGATATTCCGACCACCCGATCATGGCGAATCCGGGCGAATATGGGTTTAACAGCAGTCTACCCAAACCGTATCATGCAGGCGAGTTGATCGATAAGGTCAAAAAAAATATTAAAGCTAGGAAAATCAATCCCTCTTGATATAACGGGTCCCCGGAAAAATATTTTTTGCAAAAAGCAAAAAAAGGCCCCCGACGAGGAGTCGCCGGAGGCCTTTTACAAATCAAACTGCAATGGTTTTTGTTTTTTCAGCGTGCAAATGCCACCGGCATCGGCTGATCATCGAGTGAGCGTGTGGTTACCCGGCCATCCGGTGCATACAGTGTCAGCATCGCTTGATCGATAGAGGCGACCTTCGTTGTCACGCCCTGTCCGTCGGCCATTAAAAAGGTCTT
>CAZYYB010000138.1:0-6851 GCA_964651515.1 uncultured Fibrobacteraceae bacterium | reverse complement strand
AAGCTGGTGAGGCTCCAGTAGGGCGGGGCTTGAAATTTTGCCCTGTTCTGAATTTAATCGGATTGTCTATCGATTTTCTGAAAGGCATCAATACAAATACAATTTATTATAGCGGAGAAAAGAATGAGTTTTCTGGAAAAGGCGGTATTTTGTGCGGGAATGACGATGCTGGGGCTTTGTGGAATAGCGAGAGCCGATTTTCTTACCGCCGCGGTCACCACCGGGACAGGCCCGCGAGCAATCGCCGTTAACCCCATTACCAATACCATTTATGTCGCGAATGAAGGAAGCGGCACGGTCTCCATCATTAGCGGGGCGACCAATGCAAGCACCTCGGTAACCGTTGGGACCACCCCTGTCGCAATAGCGGTAAATCCGGCAACCAACATGGTCTATGTTGCGGACAGCGGCAGCAATAATGTTACCATAATAAACGGGGTCTCCGGATCCACGTCTGCCGTCACCGTCGGGACCGCTCCCGTGGCCATTGCGGTGAACCCGGTAACAAACAAGATTTTTTGTGTGAACAGCGGCAGTAACAACGTCACGGTAATCGATGGACTGACCGATACCACAACCACCATCGGCGCGGGAGCAAATCCCGTTGCAATTGCGGTGAATACGTTGACGGATATGATCTATGTCGCGAATTACGGCGACGGCAGCGTGACTGCTGTCAATGGAGCAACCGATTCGACAATTTCCATAAGTGCCGGGACAAATCCCGCTGCGATAGCCGTGAACCCGGTGACCAACACGATTTATGCGGCAAATTACGGCAGCAACAATGTCACGGTAATCAGCGGGGCGACCAATGCAACAACGACGGTCACTGCCGGAACGAACCCCCTTGCGATTGCGGTGGATCCGGTTGCGAACATGATTTATGCGGCAAATTACGGGAGTGCGAATGTCACGGCTATCAGAGGAATATCCAATACCACATATAATTTTACCGCCGGAACAAATCCCTGCGCTATTGCGGTGAATGCCGCGACAGGTGAAATGTACGTAGCAAATTACGGGAGCGCAAATGTTACAACCAGTTCGAGTTCGACGCCGACTATAATTGCAGGCAGCAAGCCCAAAGCGATAGCGATAAACCCGGTAACCAACAAAATTTATGCAGCGAATTATGGATCTGCCAACATAACATTAATCGATGGCACCGCTTATTCAATGGCAAAGGTTACGACGACCGCAGGGAGCTGGAGAATTGCAGTGAATCCCCTTACCAACAAAATTTATACCGCTGATGTTTGGGGCAATATCGTTACGGTAATCGACGGGGCGACCAATAGTACCACCGCTATCAATGTTGGGTACGAGACCTATGGATTAGCGGTGAACCCTGTCACCAATAATGTTTATTTGATAGATAATGATGATAATTATGTGATCGCGATAAACGGCGCAACAAACGCATTGACCACCATAAAAACAGGTACTAACCCGGGAGATATCGCGGTAAATCCGGTGACCAATACCATTTATGTGGTCAATCGGGGGAGCAATAATGTGACGGTGATAAACGGCGCAACGAATTCGACCACAACCGTCGGCGTTGGAACAGAGCCTTATTTTATAGCGGTAAATCCGGTGACCAATAAAATATATGTGGCGAATGCGATGAGCAATAATGTTTCGATAATTGACGGAGCATCTTACTTGACAACAACGGTGGGCACAGGAACAGCCCCCGCTAATATCGCCGTGAACTTACATACGAACAAAATATATCTTTCGAATTATTCAAGCAATACCGTTACGATCATCGATGGAACTACCAACTCGACGGCCACGGTGAACGTGGGTACAGCACCGGAGGATATTTCTGTCAATCAAGCAACAAATAAAATTTACGTGGCAAATTACCAAAGCAGTTCGGTTACGGTAATCGACGGCGCGACCGATTCGACATCTACCGTTAACGTGGGAGCGGAGCCTCAATTTTTAACGGTGGATCCCGTGAAAAATAAAATTTATGTAGCCAATTCGGACACCAATACCGTTTCGGTAATTGACGGAGCAACCAATTCGACCTTTACCATATCTACTCCAAGCCGCGGGAGCATGGAGGATGGAATATCAGTGGGTATTGCAGTAAATCCGGTAACCGGCATTGTTTATGAAACCGGTGTCGACAATGACTTTGTTACGGAAATAAAGGAATCGCTGACAACAATCGACACAAAGATTTGGGCTATCAACGATTCGATTCCGGAACATTCAACCTATTGTTCAAAACCCTTGATTTCAGGAAGCGGCGTAAACAGGGCATTTCAAGGACAGAGTGGAATACTTGGTGTGTTCAACCGGCAGGGAACCTCCCAGGGCGGGTGGAACTGGGCTCTGGTAACCACCGGAGCGGGTACCGATTCGGTTCGATGGAGTTATAATTGGGGAACGACCGATTCTTTAATTCCGGGCGAAAATTTTATCTGCCTCTATGCCGCTGATTCGCAATGTGCAACAACGAATAACCTCGGTATTGGTACCGCTCTTTCCGGCAATCTTACCGTATATCCGGTGTATTGTCTTAATTCGGGTGCTGTCGTTCTGGCAATACCCTCGGATAATGCAGTTAATATACCTCAAAACGTAGCTTTATCATGGAATCCAGCGGCAGGGGCAACCAGTTATACCATTCAAATTTCGAGTAGCGCCTCATTCAATACCACTTTTCTTAATGCCACAAGCAGTACGGATTCTCTTCCGGTCTCTTTAAATGGTACTACCAAATATTATTGGCGCGTTTCAGCCCTTTTCAGCACCGGCACCGGGCAGTGGACCTTGGATAGTTTTACCACGGTTATTTCTTCCATTTCATCGGCACCGGTTCTTGCTTTGCCGGTAAACGGAGCCCAATACCAGAAAGTATCACCCGTCTTAAGCTGGGCCGCTCCTCTCGGAGCAACCTCTTATGAGGTAACAATTTCGCTATCGAGCACCTTTGCAAGCACCATCTTCGACCAGACTGGCATATCATCGACTTGTGATACGGTGAGAGGCTTAGCCTGCGCCTCGACCTACTATTGGAAAGTTAATGCCACAAATAGTTTCGGCACCAGCAACTGGTCAAATATCAACTCATTTTCCACCGTCGCAGAGAGTTACCCTCTCTGGTCATGCCACCAGCCCATTACCCTTAATACCAGTGCAAGTGGTGCAGGAGTCACCTCCAATGTTTTTAATTTTCCCGTGCTCATCCGCCTGACCTCGTCCAATTTTTCCGGCTGGAGCCAGGCCCAGTCGACCGGCGCCGACATCCGTTTTTCAAAGTCCGCGAATTATGGGATAGCCCTTCCCTATCAGATCGAGCGCTGGGATGTCGGGGATAAGCTGGCTGAAATATGGGTTCTCGTGGACACCGTGTTTGGGTCCAATTCGTCTCAATCTATTACAATGCACTATGGAAACAGCGGGGTGACCACTCTGTCGAACGGGCCGGCGGTTTTCAGCCCGGGCAATGGATTCGCCGCGGTCTGGCATTTGCAGGATATGACCGATGCGACCGGCAATGGAAATACACTGGCCGCGGGAGGGACAACCGCTCCGGTAAGAACGACGCCGGGGATCATCGATTCATGCTATTATTTCAGCGCCGGCGAGCTCAGGGTTGCTCCGGGTCTGGCAGGAAGCCCAAATCCGGTCACACTTTCTTGCTGGGCCCAACTTCCAAGTCCTTCGAGTACCGAGAATGAGCTTATTACTTTAGGGCAGGCTGCAACATTAGGGGCATCGAGCAGTACCAGTACCGAATGCATGTTCTGGAATAATGCCGGAACGTGGGAATCGATTAAACCCGGCTCCTCTTCCTATGTCTTCAGTGCGAATACCTGGACCTATGTTGCCGGTGTTTTCAATCCCACCGCCTTATCTGAGCAATACTTTTTTAATGGGGTATCGCCGGTACTTTACGATACCGCAGGCACCATATCTTATAATTTATCGGGAAAAACGGTAGATTCCATTCAACTTGGCTCCAATCCCGAGTCCGGGAACCGCAATTTGACGGGCTACCTGGATGAGGTCCGTATCGAAAATGTCGCCCGCAGCCCCTCCTGGATTCAATTGTGCTATAAAAACCAGGAAGCCAATCAAACATTGGTAAATTTAACCGCGCTTCCTCTTCCGTCCTCGCTCCCCGCACCTTCGAACGGGGCAATCAATCAATTGGTTTCCATAAATTTAAGCTGGAGCCTCTCTTCCCTGGCTACCTCTGCCGAGGTCCAGGTATCCCTGTCGAGTTCCTTCGGCTCGACCATTGTGGATCAGTCGGGAAGTTACCTGTCTTCGGTGCCGGTCAACGGCCTTGCCAACATTACCACCTATTACTGGCATGTCAATGCTTCGAATTCCGGCGGTTCGAGCGGCTGGTCGGGTACCTGGAGTTTCACGACCGGCGTAGCCGCCCCCGCTCTCTCCGGGCCGACCAATAACGCTGCAAATCAGTCGATTACCCCGCTCCTCTCCTGGAACAGCTCATCCGGGGCAACCGTATATAGCGTGAAGGTTTCCAGTTCCGGTAATTCAATAACGGATTCGACTATGACCTATACCTTTACATCGACTGTTGTCAGCCAGACCGGACTGACTTCGACCTCCCAGGCTATCGGCCCGCTCCTGACCGGAACAACCTATTACTGGCAGGCCAATGCCGGAAATGCCCTCGGCATGGGAACCTGGTCGGGCATATGGAGCTTTACGACAATTATAGGTGCACCGGCACTGGCCGTTCCCTTAAACGGAGCGATCAACGAAGCGACTTCGCCCACGCTGAACTGGATGGCGCCAAAGGGTGCGGCATCGTACGGTATCCTGCTTTCCACCACATCCACCTTTGCAACCACTGTTTTGAGCCAGACGGGTGTCACGGTGCCCTTCGCTTCGGTCGGCGGGCTTGCAAACAACGCCACCTATTTCTGGGAAGTGAATGCGACCAATGCGGGCGGGACCGGCGTCTGGTCGGGCATCTGGAGCTTCACGACGATTCTGGCGACGGCCCCCGTCGCACCGGTTCCCGGCGCACCGACCAATAGCGCCTATGGCCAGGCTTCAGCGCTTACCTTGACATGGGGCTCGGTGACCGGCGCATCATCGTACGGCATTATGCTTTCAACCGCTTCGACCTTTGCAACGGCGGCGTTCAGCCGGACGGGTGTCGGGGCGCTCTTCGATTCGCTCAGCGGTCTCTCGACCAATGCCACCTATTACTGGGAGGTGAATGCAGCGGATTCCGGCGGAACGAGCCCATGGTCAAGCGCGTGGAGTTTCACCACCGTCGTCGTCGGACCCCTGCCGCCGGCGACCGTGGCGATAGGATCGGGACCATATACGATTGCGATAGACACCGCTACCAATATGATTTATGTGGCCGACCAGGGCGACAGTACCGTCACGGCCATTAACGGATCGACCAATGCTGCTGCAACCGTCGGAGTTGGCCTTTACCCTTCCGCGATGGCGGTAAATCCGGTGACCGATATGGTTTATGTGGCCGACCAGGGCGACAGTACCGTCACGGCCATTAACGGATCGACCAATGCTACTACATCCATCCCTGTAGGAACGGGCCCTGAAGCCATAGCGGTTAACCCGGTGACCAATATGGTTTATGTGGCCAATATGTTTGACACTACCGTCACGGTCATTAACGGATCGACCAATGCTACTTCAACCGTCAGGGTTGGCCTTTACCCTGTCGCGATAGCGGTAAACTCGGCGACCAATATGATTTATGTCGCCAATGATGATGCCAGTACCGTAACGGTGATCAACGGTTCGACCAATGCAACCACTACCGTCCTCGTAGGATTCAATCCCTGGGAAATAGCGGTCAACCCGGTTACCAACATGATTTATGTGACTCACCAGGATACCATCACCGTCATCAATGGAACGACCAATGCAACGACCAACATTGGTATGCCAAGTTACATAGATGGTATGGCGTTGGATCCGGTAACAAATATGCTTTATGTTGCCAATAGCGACAGCTCAATCTCGGCCATCAGCGGATCCACCAATGCGACGACAAAGGTCAATACGGGGCCCTACCCATGGCCGTTAGCGATAAACACCGGAATCGACGTGATTTATGCGGTTGATGAGGACAGTGCCCTCACCCTCATTAATGGAGCTACCAATGCGACAAGCTCCGTCGGCCTTGGATTTTACCCTTCTGCCATGGCGGTCAATCCGGTAACCGGTATGGTTTATTTGACCAACAGCGTGAATAACACCGTTACGGCTATAAACGTCACGCCGGCCCCCGTTGCGCCGGTTCTCGCATTGCCGACGAACGGAACGGGCAATGTTTCGACTGCTCCGGCAGTAAGCTGGGACAGTACCGCCGAAGCGACGTCGTATGAAGTCAGGGTTTCGGTATCGAGCGCGTTTGCAACAACGGTTTTCGATCAGAGGGGAATTACCGGTCTCTCCACATCGATGAGCGGCCTGGCAAACTTTGCCGCCTATTACTGGCAAGTCAATGCGTCTAATTCGAGCGGTACGAGCGGATGGTCGGGCATCTGGAATTTTACGACGATCATCGGAGCTCCAGCACTCGCCTCGCCGGCAAATGGTGCCGTCAATCAGTCGCTAACCCCGCTTTTAGCCTGGAATTCTTCCACCGGAGCGGCGTCGTATACCTTGCTTGTTTCCATGGTTTCTGATTTTTCATCGACCATCTTCGGCATGTCCGGCCTGACCGTGAACTCCCGGAATATCGGTTTACTTTCAAATGTCAGCGTTTATTACTGGCAGGTAAATGCCATGAATTCCTTCGGCACCGGCGGCTGGTCGGGCGTCTGGAGCTTTACCACGCAGCCGCACTTCAAGGCTCCGAT